>JAAEUI010000285.1 GCA_024227475.1 Paracoccaceae bacterium
AACAGCAACCGCTGCAATCATGTTGAAATAGAGGAATGGCGAGAGAATCGAAGCTTCTTCCCGTGCGTAGGCGGCCACGGTCAGGAAATGGCAGGCCGCGGTAACAAAGCCAAGCCCGAGACCGCCGGTAATCAAGTTAGACGAAAAGGGAATGGGCCCGGCGAGCAAAGCGATGGGGAGTAGCAGCCCTGAACCGAGTAAGCACTGCACCGCAAGGCTGGAAACCGGGTCCGAAACCGCCGCAGCGCCCCTAGTGGCAACCAGATAGTTGCCAAGCAAGACCCCTCCGGAGATTGCCAAAATTCCACCTGCGTTAAGCCCGGTTTCCGGGCGTGCGATCAGCACTGTTCCTGCGAAACTGACCAGTGATCCGACGATTTTCGGAGTCGTGACCTCTTCGCGAAGCCAGACTGCCGACAGGATTGTTGAGACGATTGGCGCGATGAGGAACCCGCCGACAGCGGCTGCCAGAGGAACCATTGAAAGGGCTGCGATCAGGCAGGTCATGGCCCCCATGACAAGCGTTGTTCGAAACAGCATCCCGAACCAATCGTGACGTGGCACCACAATTGTGCGTCCAAGCAGGCGGGTGATGACAAGCGCCAGGCACCCGGCAAGGAAATACCGCAGGAAGCAAATGAAAAAGGGGGAGTAAGTCGCGCCCAGGGTTTTGGAAAAAGCGTCGCCCATCGGGGTGATCGCCATCGACGTCATGATTAAAATTACACCAATTCGCATGGGAATGCCCGAAGTTCAGAACCGGCGGAGGTCCGCGCATTAAGAATTTGTTAGATATTGGTTAACAAATTATAAACTTTAGATTGAGTCCGCAATCAAAAATTCATGTTAAACGAAAGCCGTCACGTAAGATACTCTTGGCCTGGCTGCTGTAGTCATCACCATCACTATTATGTGACTCACCATCATGGATGTGGAGCGCGGGCAGGAGAGTTGCCTCAGTCTTCGAGCCCTTTCTGGCAGTGATTATGACCCGGTTCGCAGAGCGCCCGATTCTGGCCGAGAGGGGGCGAATATTGATGTCACCAACACGATCTGCAAGAGCCGCCAAAGCCTCGGGCAAACGCCCAGCCAGATGAATAAGTGCGATATGTCCTCCGGGTTTCAACCGCTTGAGCCCGGCGTCTATCCAATCGCGCAAATCTGCTTGCTCGACGTGGGCTGTTTGTTTGCCGGGGTCGGTGGGGTTGCATAGCGCATCGGCGCGAAAATAGGGTGGGTTGAACATAATGTGGTCGAACGCCAGATCGCGGAGGTTTGACGGCATATCCCGCAGGTCGCCCGGGACAACCGTCAGAGGAATTTTGTTCTGTTTGGCATTTTCGGTGGCCAGATCAGCATAGCCGGGCTGCAGTTCCAAGCCAAATTGATCCAGCCCCGAAACCCGCCAGCCAAGACACAGTGATGCGACACCCACACCACATCCAAGCTCCAACACCGCTTGCCCCGGTTTTGCGTCCACTGCAGCAGCCAGAAACACCGGATCGGTTGCTGCGCGGTACCCGGTTCTGGGTTGCCGGATCATTAGTCGCCCGTTCAGGAAACCGTCAAGTGTGGTGTCTTGCGGTGCAAAGCTCATTGCGGGTCCGGCAGGTCGACATCATTGTCGGCGAGAATGGCGCGGGCGCGGAACAAATGTTCGTCCGCAACCATGACCCGGCGCGGCATTACGCCTATAGACCCCTCCAGAATGCTCATGTGGACGTCCAGATCGAAGCAGTCTATATCCTCTGCACGCAGCAATGCGGATGCAAAAGCTACGATGGTCGGGTCGTTTGTGCGCAGCAGTTCTTTCATGCCACTGGCATAAAGGGGAAAGTTGTGATTTGTCGAGACGGGGAGATGAAAAAACGGTGAACCGGGTGGATAAGCTGAAACCTCATGAACAGCTGGCGGCGATGCTGGCTGATGATATGGCGGCGATGAATGCATTGATCCGTGAGCGAATGGCGTCTGAACATGCGCCCCGCATCCCGGAGGTAACGGCGCATTTGGTTGACGCCGGAGGCAAACGCATCCGGCCACTTTTAACGCTCGCGACTGCCCGGCTGTGCGGATATGGCGGGCCGTATCATGTGCATCTTGCTGCAACGGTGGAGTTTATTCACACAGCAACACTGCTTCATGACGACGTTGTGGATGAAAGTGCCAGGCGGCGCGGAAAGCCGACGGCAAATCTTTTATGGGACAACAAATCATCGGTGCTGGTGGGGGATTACCTGTTTTCCCGATCATTCCAGTTGATGGTTGAGACGGGTTCGCTGCGGGTTCTGGATATTCTGGCAAATGCATCTGCGACGATTGCGGAGGGCGAGGTTCTGCAACTGACAGCTGCCTCCGATTTGGCAACCGATGAAGCGACTTATCTGCAAGTGGTACGTGGGAAAACAGCGGCGCTGTTTTCCGCAGCGACCGAGGTGGGAGGTGTGATTGCCGGAGCTGACGAGGCGATAACAAAGGCGCTTTACGATTTTGGTGACGCTCTGGGTATCAGCTTTCAGATTGTTGATGATTTGCTGGATTATGGCGGGGCAACAGCGTCACTTGGCAAGAACACCGGCGATGATTTTCGTGAGCGCAAGCTGACCTTGCCAGTCATCAAGGCGGTGGCGCGTGCGGATGCAGAAGAACTGGCGTTCTGGGAACGCACCATTGAAAAGGGCAAGCAGCAGGACGGTGATCTGGACCACGCTATGGCATTACTCAACAACTATGGCACGCTGGAGGAAACCAGGCAGGAGGCGCTGGCCTGGGCAGAAAAGGCAAAACAGGCGCTGTCTGCATTGCCGGATCACAAGATTCGCGATTTGCTATCCGGTTTGTCTGATTTCGTTGTGTCCCGCGTGGTGTGAACCGCAAAATACAGTCGCCTGCACCCACCATTTAGGATGCACGGCTTGCAGTTCGACGGCTGCGGACTGAGCCGCGGCCTCCGTTGCATAAAGCCCAAAACAGGTGGCCCCGGAACCGGACATTCGGGCGAGTTCAGCCCCGTTAAAACGAAGCGCATCGAGCACCGAACCGATTGTGGGTGCGCAGGCAATGGCCGCTGGTTCCAGATCATTTCGGTTTTGCGACAGCCAAGCGACCGTTTCCTTTTGCGATGGCAAACCGACCAGCGGTCCGCTCAGTCCAGGGTTCCTTTTGCTTTTCAAGGCAGAAAAAACCTTTGGAGTAGATACTGCGACGCCGGGGTTAACAAGGACAGCAGGCAAATCCGGCCAGCCGGGCAAGGGAAGTAAATCTTCACCGATTCCCTGCATCCGCACCGCCTGTCCCTGAACACAGACGGGAACATCCGCACCAAGCGACAGTTGGGCAGGTCCGTCCCGCATCGGCAGCTGCCAATGCTCGACCAATCCATGTAATGCAGCGGCGGCATCCGCCGATCCGCCGCCAATGCCTGATGCAATGGGGAGGTTTTTGCGTAGGTGAATTGCGCAGCCGGTCGGGGCCTGAAAACATCTGGCCGCCCTCAGGATCAGGTTATCATCCTGTCCTGACAGGCCATCGGCAAACGGTCCGTCAATCGTCAGTGAAACCGCGTCAGCCGGTTCAAAGGTCAGAAGGTCTCCGTAGTTGGCAAAACAAACGATGCTGTCCAGCAGATGATACCCGTCGCCGCGCTGCCCGGTAACATGCAGGCACAGGTTTACCTTGGCGCGGGCAAGCCTACTAGTTGCCATTGCCTGCGGCAGTTTCCAGCGCTTTTTCTTCTTCCAGAACGATATCCAGACCAACATCCAGCTTTTGGCGAATGCGCACCGCCTCTTTCTCTTCTGGATCAAAGGACAAGGCGCGCTTCCACTGGAATTCCGCCTCGCGATTGCGGTTTACCATCCAGTAGACGTCGCCCAGATGGTCATTGATTATGGGATCATCCGGCACCAGTTCGACAGCGCGTTCCATGGGTGCCACCGCCTCGTCAAATTTGCCGACCCGGTACAGCACCCAGCCCAGCGAGTCGGTGATGAACCCATCCTGCGGACGCGCGGCGACCGCTTTCTCGATCATCTCCTGGGCTTCGTCCAGCTTCATGCGCAGCTCAACCAGAGAATAGCCGAGATAGTTCAGCACCAACGGCTGGTCCGGCGACAGTTCCAGCGCCTTGCGAAAATCCGCTTCGGCCTGTTTCCAGTCGTCGGAGCGTTCGTTGGTGATCCCGCGTGCGTAATACAGGAACCAGTGGTTCGGGGCGGGGTCGTCGATCAAGTCGACGGCGAGGTCATAAGCCTCGCCAGCTTCGGAGTAACGTTCCCGCCCCCGCAGTACGTCGCCCAGTGACATGTGAACCCGGGGTATATCGCCGTGGCTGCGGGCCAGCCCACGTAAAACCTCGATCGCGGCGTCATGTTTTTCGGCATCAATCAGCGCATCTGACCGGCCGAGTTCCGCGTTCAGGAACATTGGATCGTCCTGGGGTACCCGCGCGTAGGTTCTGGTCGCCATATCGTATTGCTTCTGATCCTGCAAAATCTCCGCTGTCAGCAAAATGGCTTCGGTGTAGCCGGGGCGCAGGTATTCGGCCAGACGTGAATAAACAAGGGAATATCGCTCACTGTCGTCACCACTCAGAACGCTTGCCAGCGTAAAGAAAACCTCTGCAGAGCCTTGGCTGGCGTCGGTTATAAAATCATAGTCGACCACTCCGTCCTGAGCGATGGCATCTCGCAGTCTGACAACGCCAAGGTCACTTGTGCCACGGATTGACTCATTGAGGATCTGAACGGCTTCCTCGCCCCGATCCAACTGCGACAGGATTTGTGCATGCGCAATAAGGCTGCCGCGGTTCAGACGTAGATCGCCGTCTTCGTCGCCCTGCAAAATCTGATCAGCGGTGTCGAAATCTCCAACAGCAGCTGAGGCAAGGGCTTTATGGTATTGCCCGAACAACCGCATCGCTGTGGGGTTTTGCATTGCGTCAAACTTTTCCAGCGCTGCGCTCATCTGCCCTGATCCGAGTTCTACCCAACCGGAAAGCAAGCCGAACAGTAGCGGGCTGAAGCGACCCTGGCCATCGTCGAGAATGGCCCGTGCTTCTGAAAAATCATCGTTCCTGATCGCTTCTGCAAGAATGATCAGATCAGCCAGCTGGCTGCCGATTTCACTGTTGGCGACCTTGCGGGCAATTGAGATGCCCTTTTCAACATCTCCCTTTGCTACAAAGGCGAGAAGGGCGCTTTGCTGCAGGAAGGGATTTGACGGATCCCGCGCCAGCGCTTCAGTGTAATACCGGGCAGCCTCTTCATAGTTGTTGTCGCGATTGGCTTGGTTACCAGCCAGATAGGCCCCGGCAAGGCCCTGAGCGTGGGTGATGACCGGGCTACCCGCGAAGGCGAGCGATAATCCGAACGCGCAGAGAATGCGCTTTGCAAAGGCTGACACTTTGGGGCTGCTCCCACTTGTTTTTCTGCCGGGAATGTATCTCGCTGACCGTTGCTTGACAATGAACCTTGTCCAGCAAGCGTTCACAATTGGTAAATAGCCGCTCAAAGTAAAACCCCGGCAACAAGGTCGGGGTTCCATTTGGGTTACATATTTGGGTAATTCGGGCCCTCGCCGCCCTGCGGTGTCTGCCAGTTAATGTTCTGGCTCGGGTCTTTGATGTCGCAGGTTTTGCAGTGCACGCAGTTCTGGGCGTTGATCTGGAACCGCGGGTTGGAGCCATCGTCGTCGCGCAACACCTCATAAACGCCCGCCGGGCAGTAGCGCTGTGCCGGTTCGGCGTATTCGGGCAGGTTGACGGATATCGGAATACTCGGGTCTGCCATTTGAAGATGGCAGGGCTGCTCTTCCTCGTGGTTGGTGGCCGAGAAGCTGACGTTGGTTAGACGGTCAAAGCTGAGGGTGCCGTCTGGTCTCGGGTATTCAATCGGCTTGTAATCTGCCGCTTTACCTGTCGCAGCCGCGTCGGTTTTACCGTGCTTCAGCGTTCCCAGCGGGTTCCAGCCGGTAAGGCTGGCGACCCACATGTCGAACCCACCCAACATCAGCGATACAACCATGCCGAATTTTGACCACAGCGGCTTGACGTTGCGGACCTTTTTCAGGTCCTTGGCGATGGGGCCGGTGCGCAGCTCGGTTTCATAAGCAGTCAGTTCATCGCCTTCGCGCTCGGATTTGATGGCTTCATACGCTGCTTCGGCTGCGGCCTTGCCGGACAACATGGCGTTGTGGTTGCCCTTGATGCGCGGCACGTTGACCAGACCAGCAGAACAGCCCAGCAGCGCGCCACCGGGAAACACCACTTTAGGGATCGACTGCCAGCCGCCCTCGGTAATCGCGCGGGCGCCGTAAGCCACCCGTTTCCCGCCCTCCAGAAGCGGTTTGACGGCCGGATGCTGTTTGAAACGCTGAAATTCCATATACGGGAACAGATGCGGGTTTTTGTAGTTCAGGTGGACGACAAATCCGATGTTAATCTGATTGTTCTCTGCGTGATAAATGAAGGAACCACCACCCGCGTTGCCGCCCAGCGGCCACCCCATGGTGTGGGTCACGGTACCTTCCTTGTGCAGGGCCGGGTCGATTTCCCAGATTTCCTTCATCCCGACGCCGAATTTTGGCACGTCGGAATTGGCATCAAGGTTGTATTTGGCAATCACCTGTTTTGACAACGAGCCGCGTACCCCTTCGGACAAGAAGACGTACTTGCCGTGCAACTCCATTCCCGGCTCGTAGGATGGGCCTTCGGTTCCATCCGGGTTTCTTCCAAATTCTCCGGCTACCACGCCTTTGACTTCGTCGTTTTCGCCATAGACCAGTTCGGAGGCGGCCATGCCGGGAAAGACTTCCACACCCAGTTCCTCAGCCTGTTCCCCCAGCCAGCGGCAGACATTGGCCATCGACACAATGTAGTTGCCGTGGTTGTTCAGCAAGGGTGGCATCGGGAAGTTTGGAATGCGGATCGAGCCGGCCTCTCCCAACACCAGAAAGTTGTCTTTCTTTACCTTCAGGCTGATCGGTGCACCGCGTTCTTTCCAATCCGGGATCAGGGCATCCAGACCGCAGGGATCAAGCACCGCTCCCGATAAGATATGCGCCCCGACTTCGGAGCCTTTTTCCAGAACCACAACTTCCAGATCTGGATTGAGTTGTTTCAACCGGATTGCGGCGGACAGGCCGGACGGCCCTGCACCAACGATCACGACGTCATAGGGCATCGATTCCCGTTCGATTTCAGACATGACAACTCCTCTTTCCGGTAATCGATTCTGACCGGTCTTGCGGTGGGTTTACTGGCCTGACCTTCTAGGGGGCAAAAACGTTTCGGGCAATAATTGAGTGCAGAACGCTACGTGAATTCTTCATTTAGGCTCGAATGGGAGCGAAATATGCCCAAATGTTATCAACTCTTGTCATTTCAAAGAGCGATTGGGGAGTCTATCTGGCGTGATTCAACCTGCAATTGGCACAACTGCGGCAACACCACTTGCACGTCACTAAAAGCACTTTTATTGTGTCCGCTTGGAACAGATGGCGGATAGTCGAAAATCATGGAAAAAATCCCGATGACCCCCGGCGGCTACAAAGAGGCTGAGGAAGAGTTGAAGCAACTCAAAAGAACAGACCGCCCGGCGGTGATCCGGGCCATTGCCGAGGCGCGGGAGCATGGTGACCTGTCTGAAAACGCCGAGTACCATGCGGCCAAAGAACAGCAGGGCCATATCGAAACCCGGATCAAGATACTTGAAGGGCTGATTGGGCGTGCCGATGTGATTGACGTGACGAAACTGTCAGGTGCAATCAAATTTGGTGCAACCGTCGAATTGGTTGATGAAGACACCGATCAGGAAAAAACCTATCAGATTGTGGGTGAGTCAGAAGCTGATATTGAGCGGAATTTGCTCAATATCAGGTCACCGATTGCCCGGGCCTTGATCGGCAAAGAAGAAGGTGACAGTGTCGAGGTGCGAACCCCAGGTGGTGTAAAATCGTATGAAGTGTTGAGCGTGAAATTCATTTGAAACCCGCTGTGGGCTAGAGCTTTTCAGGCTTTATTGGAGTCACCAATGAAGCGTGAAATGATGTAACACCAGATACTTAGATCGGTGTTTCAGGTTTAGAGTGCTATAATCTAAACCTGAAACGCTCTAAGAAGGGCCGACACTTATGACCAAACCCAAACCGGCGCTGCCCCAGCCTGTGAAACCGGACAATCCCGGTGCTGAAATGCGCATCGGTCTGGCGCTAACGCTTGTCTGGCTTCTGGCCTGTGGGCTTTACTTGTTTTTTGTACCCGGTGTTTTCGACAATGTGACCGGTGACGTCCTGGGGATTGTGTTTCTGGCCGTTGCAGTCGGGTTTCCGTTGGTCCTGATCTGGACGGTTGCCTTTGTCACCGGCTCCATTCGCTCGATTCGCACCGAGGCACTGGTTTTGCGCCAGTCAATGGATCAGATAAAATCTGTGATCGCGAAAAAACCGGAAACTGCAGAGGATCACGAAGAACGGGTGCAGATGCAATTGGACGAGATTGCCTCACTGACCCAACAGACCGACCACCGACTGAGTGAACTGGCTGCCAAAACTTTTGCCCAGACAGGCGAGCCACCTGCGCCCCGGAATACGGCCGCGCTGGCCTCGCACAATGGTACCCAACCCGACATCCATCAAACGGCGTTGCCCCTGCAAACGCCGGAAGGTCCGGCGCGGGTGCCCATCAGTGTGGTCGAGTTTCTCAAGGCTTTGAATTTTCCGGACAATGCGGAGGATCGCGAAGGTTTCAGGGTGTTGCGCCGCGCATTTGAAGAGCGGCGGCTTGGCAAGCTGTTACAGGCTTCTCAGGATGTTCTGACCCTGCTGTCACAAGATGGCATTTACATGGATGATCTGACCCCGGACAAGCCTTTGCCTAGCGTGTGGCGCAAATTTGCCCGCGGCGAGCGGGGTTTGTCGATTACCGCGCTTGGCGGTATCCGCGACCGCTCAGCCCTGACGCTCACCAAAACCCGGCTGAAGGCGGACCCGATTTTTCGTGAT
Source organism: Paracoccaceae bacterium (assembly GCA_024227475.1). Lineage (GTDB taxonomy): Bacteria > Pseudomonadota > Alphaproteobacteria > Rhodobacterales > Rhodobacteraceae > Amylibacter. Next base: position 9,001 of record JAAEUI010000285.1, read on the forward strand.
GCTACGCATCACTTTCTGCGCCAGTTTGATAAAATCCTGGTGGAGTTCGAGCAATCAGCGGAAGACGCAGAATTACTTCAAATGAGCGAAACCCGAACCGCGCGGGCGTTTATGTTGCTGGGCCGGGTTGCCGGGTCATTTGACTGAAACCCTGCTTACAGTCCGAACGATGCAAAAGGAACAAACCGAACCTGATCGCCCGCTGCGACGTCTCGCGCTTCATCGCCAAGTTCCACCAGCCCTTCGGCCCAGCTCACCCCGGAAATACGCCCTGATCCTTCGGACTTGAAAACTTCGGCTTTGCCGTCCCGGATACGCGCCCGAAGGTATTCCCGACGCCCTGGCTTCTTATTTTTGCTGAACGCTGCTGGCAGATCGAAACCCTGCGGTTCCACCCAATCCGCCCCGGCCAGAACAGCCAGGGCAGGGCAGGCGAAAACCAAGGTACAGACAAAGGCGGCAACCGGGTTGCCCGGCAGGCCGAACACCGGCACCCCGTCCCATAGCGCCATGGCAATGGGGCGACCGGGTTTGACGGCCACGCGCCAGGTCTGCAATTTCCCGGTGGCGGACAGAACTGCGGAAATATGATCTTCATCTCCGGCAGACGCGCCACCGCTGGTCAGGATCACGTCGGCCTTTGCAGCTCCTCGTGACAGTGCGGCGCGCACCAGGCCAGGGTCGTCTTTAACATGGCCCAGATCGACCGGGTGGTGGCCCAGCCTGTGGGCCATTTCCAGTAGCATCGGGCGGTTGGCATCGTATATCTGGGCGTCAGTGGCTGGCCCTCCGGCTGCAACAACCTCGTCCCCGGTAGACAGGACCGCAACCCTGAGGCGCTGGCGAGCTGCTACCGTTGCCACGCCGACCGCACTGATCAGCGCCAGGTCCTGGGCCTGCAGTTTGCGCCCCGCAGGCAGGGCTTCCTGCCCGGCTTCCACGTCCTCTCCGGCTGCGCGGGCGTTCGCACCGGCTTTCAGACCGCCACGAAATGCAATGCGCCCTGAGTCCAACGTTACATCCTCTTCCAGCACGACGGTATCGACCCCCGGGGGGATTTGTGCCCCGGTCAGAATGCGAAGGGCGTGGCCCTCCGGCACGGTTCCGTCAAACGGAACACCAGCCGCCGCACGCCCTTCGGCCAGTGGCAATTCGGCGATGTCGCCAGGTGGCAAAGACGCATGGGCAAAGCCAAAGCCATCCACGGCAGAATTCGCCTTTGGCGGGTTAGAGCGGAGCGCGGTGACCGGTTCGGCCAGCACCCTGCCACCAGCATCGGCAACCGGCAGGGTTTCGACCTCGGTGACCGCGTGCAGCCCTGATCGCAGCCGTTCCAGCGCCACATCAACCGGGGTCCAGTCGACGCCGGGGGGCATCGCGAAACAGTCGTTTTTCAGGGGTGGCGGTTTCATTTTGCCAAGCCGGTGAAGTTGACCACAAAATCCGCGATGTTCTTTGTGTCGTTAAGGTCAAACACCGGTGTTTCAGCGCTTGGTGCTGCGTTCGAGGCAACAGCAACCACGGTCTCGTCTTCACCGGCCAGTAATCCGTTGCCGGTTTCCGCCCGGTGGCATTCGATCTTGGCGTGATCGTCACGTTTGAAGCCCTCAACCAGCACCAGATCAACAGGTGACAGCTTGCTCAGCAGATGTTCCAGTGACGCCTCCGGAGCATCACGCAGCTCGTGCATTAAAGCCCAGCGGGTACGGGAGGTCAGCAATACTTCCTGTGCGCCTGCGGTGCGGTGGCGAAAACTGTCCTTGCCTTCGTGATCAACGTCAAATGTGTGATGCGCGTGTTTGATGGTAGAGACCGAGAACCCCCTTGCAGATAATTCGTCAACCAACCGTTCCATCAACCCGGTTTTGCCGGAGTTCTTCCATCCAACGACGCCAAATACTTTCACAGTGCAAACTCCTGCAACATCTGTTCCGCGCGGACCATATCTTCTGGCGTGTTGACATTAAAGAACGGATCGAAGGGTGCGGCATCAAAAACAATCTCCGCGCAACCGTGCGCACTTGTCCACTGCGCCACCCTGCGCACGCCATCATTCAGTGCTGCCCGCAGATCGTCGCGCAAATCAACCGGCCACAACCCGAAAGTCGGATGCCGGGAAGTGCCGCGTTGCGGATCGGGAGTAACTGCCATGGCCAAGGGTGTTCCGGCCTGTTTCGCTCCGACAGACAGTTTCTCTACAAGATCTGGTGGGAAAAACGGTGTATCAGCGGCGACCGTTACGATATGGCTCGCACCCCGATCAGCGGCCCAGTCCATCCCGGCCAGCACTCCGGCCAAAGGTCCGGCAAATCCTTCGATACTGTCGGCGATAACCGGCAGGCTGAATTCGGCAAACCGTTCGGCCTCGCCGTTGGCGTTGAGCGCAATTTTATCCACCTGTGATGCCAACCGGTCAATCACCCGTCGCATTAGGCTTTTTCCGCCCAACTCAAGCAATCCTTTGTCACCGCCACCCATTCGCGAGGACAGGCCGCCAGCCAAAACGACACCCAGTGGCTCATCCATCAGCGGCGCCCTTTCGATGGTGTTTTTTTGCCTCATCGCCCACTGTGTCAGGGTCCGCATCCCAGACCAGCCGCCCCTCACCGCTCAGGCAGGTAAAGCGTTTGCCGCGCATGCGCCCGATCAGTGTCAGGCCGACCTGTCGCGCAATCTCCACCCCCCATGCGGTAAAGCCCGAACGCGAGGCAAGAACCGGAATGCCCATCTGGGCGCATTTGATCACTATTTCAGAGGTCAGGCGCCCGGTGGTATAGAGGATTTTGTCATCCGCCCCCACGCCCTTTGTCAACATCCACCCGGCGATCTTGTCCACGGCGTTGTGCCGTCCTACGTCTTCCATATAAACCAGCGGCTGATCGCCCTGGCACAGCACTGTGCCGTGAATTGCCCCGGCTTTGAGATACAGGCTCGGTGTGGTGTTGATCTTATGCGCCAGCGCATAAAGACAGGAGGTTTTCACAGCCGTGTCCGCAAGCGCAACCTCGTCCAGCCCTTCCATCATATCGCCAAACATCGTTCCCACGGCGCAGCCGCTGGTCTGGGTTTTCTTTTGCAGCTTCTCTTCATAGCTGGTCTGCCCGTCTGTGCGTACAACCACGGTTTCCAGTTCTTCGTCGAAATCAACACCAAGAACCGCCTCATCTTCCTGCAGCATTCGCTGATTGCGCAGGAACCCGAGCGCCAGATACTCAGGATAGTCGCCGATCGTCATCGCTGTCACAATTTCCTGACCGTTGAGGAAAATCGTCAGAGGGCGTTCTTCGACAACGGATATCCGCTGCTGCTGCCCGGCCTGATCCAGCCCCTCAACCGAACGCGTCAATCCATCAGCGTCCGTGTCGGGCGCGATCAGCATTTTTGATTCTTCAGCCGCTTTGTTCAATTGCCTCTCCGGGGCTTTTAGCCTAGCGTTCGGAACAGAGATTACAAAACCCAACCCTATCACTATGCCGTCTGAAGCCAACACCCATTCCGCCTTTTGGCGCGGCTTTCGCGCCGGAGCGCCGTTCATTCTGGTGGTGGCGCCGTTTGGCCTGTTGTTTGGGGCTGTCGCGATGGAAGCCGGGTTAAACCTGTTGCAGGTCATGTCGATGACCATGCTGGTCATCGCCGGTGCAGCCCAGTTCACCGCGTTGGCGCTGATGACCGAGGAAGCGCCGACGATCATCGTGATCCTGACCGCGTTGGCAGTGAACATGCGCATGGCGATGTATTCAGCGGCGATTGCTCCATACATCGGCAAGGCAGGATCGGGCATGAAACTGCTGCTGGGGTATTTCCTGACTGATCAGGCCTTTGCGGTTTCCACCGTGGAGTTTCAGCAAAGACCGGAGCTGACGGTATCGCAACGCTGTTCCTACATGCTTGGCTCGATGGCTCCTCTGGCACCGATGTGGTTTGGCGGCACCTTTCTGGGTGCGGTTCTCGGTGCGGCCATTCCCCCGGAGTATTCGCTCGATTTTGCGGTGCCGATCTGTTTCATCGCCATCACCGCGCCGATGTTGCGATCGCTGCCCCATGTGGTTGCTGCATGCGTGTCGATTGGCGCTGCTCTGGCGCTGGTTTGGGTACCCTATTCGCTGGGCCTGATCATCGCGGCGTTTCTGGCCATGATTGCTGGGGTGCAGACAGAGCATTTTCTGGCGCGGAGGTTGGCATGAGCTACGGTCAACCCACCATCTGGATTATCATCGCGGGTCTGGCGGTCGGAACTTTCCTGATCCGTTATTCCTTCATCGGGCTCATCGGAGACCGCCAGTTGCCGCAATGGGTGCTGAGCCACCTTAACTACACAGCTGTTGCGGTGCTGCCGGGTCTGATCGCGCCGCTGATCCTGTGGCCGGAAGCGACCGGAGGCACGCCAGATGCTTCACGTCTTGCAGCGGCGGCGGTGGCTTTTGCGGTTGGCACGTGGCGCAAATCGGTTGTTGGCGCAGTGGCGGGCGGTATGATCACGCTTTATACGGTGCCATACCTGACAGGGTAGTTTCAGTCACTGCAAGTCGGAAAATGCATCCTGCAAGCGTGACACTGCCTCGTCCACCATACTGCGCGGACACCCAATGTTGAAGCGCAGGAAATTTTCACCGCCCATGCCAAAGGTCGGCCCCAGGTTCACCGCGATTTTTGCGGTTTTCAGCACCCGGTCGGTGAACTCTCTTGGCTCCATTCCGGTGCCGGAAAAATCCACCCAGGACAGGAAAGTGGATTGAAGCGGCATGGATTTCAGGCCCGGAATTCGGGCAATGCCAGCATCCAGCGTTCTGGCGTTTTCTTCAAGGTAGGCCCGCAGTGCATCCACCCATGCAGCTCCTTCTGGTGAATAGGCGGCACGGGTCATCTCAACCCCGTAAATGGTTGGCGAAACACTTAGCGCTTTCATCAACCCTTGAAACCGAGCCCGCAGGGTGGCATCCGGAATGATGACTTGGCCACAGTGGTTACCCGCCACATTGAAGGTTTTGCTTGGTGCAGTCAGCATAATAAGCCGATCTGCAATCTCGGGCGCAGCCAGGGGCATGGGCAGGTGGTTGTAACCCTCAAAAACCAGATCGTGGTGGATTTCATCCGAGATCAGCAGCAAATCATGCCGTTCACAAAATGACGCCACCTGCCGCAGTTCCTCCCGGGTCCAGACACACCCTCCCGGATTGTGCGGCGAACACAGGATCACAATTTTTTCACGCCCGGTCATCTGCGCGTCGTAACGGTCAAAATCCATCTGATACTGCCCGTTATTCAGGGCCAAGGGACATTCAACAACCTGACGTCCAGCTGCCTTGGTTACTCGTGCAAAAGAATGATAGACTGGCGTAAAAATCACCACCCCGTCACCGGGTTCAGTGTAGGCCTGCAAAACCATGCCAATGGCGTTCACCAGGCCAAGTGTAGTGAAAATCTGGTCCGGTTCCACTCTCCAGCCGTGGCGGTTTTCCATCCACCAGCAGATCGCATTGTTGTAGTCGGAATAGTCGCCGTAGTACCCGAAAACCCCAAAATCCGTCAGCTTGCGGGCGGCCTTGATTACGCAATCTGGCGAACGGAAGTCCATATCGGCAACCCACATGGCCAGACCGTCATCCGGGCTCACTCCGTAATTGCTTTCCATCGTATCCCATTTGTTCGAATGGGTGCCGCGCCGCTCGATAATCTCGTCAAAATTCATGGGGGTGTCTCCGGTTCTCCGAGCGACAAACTAGCCAGAGTAAAGGAAAGTGCCAAGCGCGATCTCGGCTTGAATGCAAACGTCCGTTGGCTTACATCGCGCGCATGAGTATCAAACACATCCTCTGGCACCCCGACCCGCATCTGAAAAAGACCTGCGCGACGATCGAGATGGTGGACAACAGCATCCGCAAACTGGCGGATGACATGCTGGAAACCATGTATGATGCGCCCGGTGTTGGCCTTGCGGCGCCCCAGGTCGGTCAAATCAAGCGCCTGTTTGTCATGGATTGCTCAGCCAAAGAGGACGAGGATCAGCCGATGGTGCTGATCAACCCGGCGATCGTCTGGTCGTCCGAAGAGGAAAGCACTTATAACGAGGGCTGTCTTTCCTTGCCGGAAATGTTTGAGGATGTGACCCGCCCGGCGGAGGTGGTTGTGCAGTATCTGGACAAATCGGGTGCCGAGCAGGAGAAACATTTCAAGGAACTGTGGGCCACATGCGCCCAGCATGAGATCGACCATCTCGATGGCATTCTGTTCATTGATCATATTTCCAAGCTAAAACGGTCGATGATAACCAAGAAGATGATCAAGGCGAAAAAGGAACGGGATCAGGACGGATGACGATCCGGCGGTTCATTCCATACCCCGACAAGCGGTTGCGCGCGACTTGTGCTCCCGTCTGCGAGATTACAGAAGACGTCAAAACCCTCTGGCGGGATATGCTCGACAGCATGTATGCGATGCCCGGTGTCGGGTTGGGTGCGCCGCAGATCGGAGAGATGCAGGCACTGGCGGTGATGGACTGTTCCGATGGTCATGATCGGCCGGTGCTTATGGCCAACCCAGAAATCCTGCATGCTTCCGTGAAACTGCGTGAACACGAGGAAGGATCGCCAAACCTGCCCGGTGTCTGGGCTAGAATCGAGCGCCCCCGGGCGGTAACCGTGCGCTATCTGGATGAAACCGGTGCCGAGACGGAAAAGGATTTCGTTGGCCTCTGGGCCACTTCAGTCCAGCATCAGATCGACCATTTGAATGGTAAAATGTATTCTGACCATCTGAGCCCGATGAAACGTAAAATGCTGCTGGCCAAGGCGGCTAAGCAGGCAAAGCGGAAGGGGTAGGGGATGCGCATCATCTTTATGGGAACCCCGGAGTTTTCCGTTCCAGTTTTGCAGGGACTGGTTGATGCGAAGCATGAGATTGCCGCCGTTTACTGCCAACCGCCGCGTCCTGCAGGTCGGGGAAAAAAGGATCGTCTTTCGCCGGTGCAGGCCAGGGCAGAGACGCTCGGCTTGCCGGTCCGTCACCCGCTGAGTTTTAGGGATCTGGCAGAGCGACAGGCCTTCGCCGATCTGAATGCTGACGTGGCGGTTGTGGTTGCCTATGGTCTGATCTTGCCTCAAGTCATTCTTGATACCCCAAAGCATGGCTGCCTCAATATCCACGCCTCGTTGCTGCCAAGATGGCGGGGCGCAGCTCCCATCCATCGGGCGATTATGGCAGGGGATGAAAAAACCGGGGTTTGCATAATGCGGATGGAAGCGGGGCTCGATACTGGGCCGGTGCTATTGAGGGGCAAAACGACCATTTCAACGGATGATACAACCGCAACACTGCATGACCGGCTGGCGGGCATGGGTGGCGACCTGATCCTGCAAGCGCTTGGCAATCTGAAAGAACTGAAGCCGGTGCCGCAATCTGAATTCGGCGTGACCTATGCCAGAAAGATAGACAAGGCGGAGGCCCGCGCCGACTGGACTCGTCCTGCGGTTGAGATTGACCGCCACATCCGTGGCCTGTCGCCGTTTCCAGGTGCCTGGAGCGAAGTGAACGGTGAGCGAGTGAAACTGATCTTGAGCAGGGTTGCAAAAGGCAACGGTACGCCGGGTGAGGTTCTGGACGACGCGCTGACGATTGCCTGCGGAAAGGGCGCGGTTCAGTTGCTTCGCCTGCAACGTGCTGGCAAGGGGGCAATGGAGCCCGACGTGTTTCTGCGCGGGTTTCCTGTGGCAAAGGGAACGCGGCTCGGGGGTTAAAATCCTTCTTGGATGCCCTATCTGTTAGGGGAAAGGACGTCTCCCATGCAAATTCTCTTATTGCTGATCATCGGTGCCGCGGCAGGATTTCTTGCCACAAAATTCATGAAGATTGAGGCCAGTGTGCCCGCGACGATCGCCATTGGTGTTCTCGGAGCGTTGGTTGGTGGGCTGGTATTGCGGGTGCTTGCATCGGCACTTGGAGCCGCGTTTGGTTTCCTTGGCGCAGTTGTTGGTGCCGTGCTGCTGATCTGGCTTTGGCAGAAGTACTTTGAGAGATAGTGACGCTTTGCCCGGTCATCATCCGGAATAGTTGGATGATGACAGTTGAATTACATTAACCATTTATTAACAAACAATAAATATTCCGCATGCGGAACAACTCAACCCTCCTGCTCACCCTTCAGCGGCTTGAACGGCTCCATCCCGGCCCGAGCCAATTCATCCGCACGTTCGTTCTCGGGATGCCCGTCGTGCCCCCTGACCCATTCCCAAGTTACCTGATGCTGCGCCTGTGCTGCATCCAGTTGCTGCCATAACTCAACGTTCTTCAGTCCGCCCTTCTTTTTCCAGCCCTTTTTCTTCCAGTCGTGAATCCACTTGGTGATTCCGTCTTTTACGTAGCTTGAGTCGGTGACAACTGTAATTACCGAAGTGCGCTCCAGCGCTTCTAGCGCCGAAATCGCTGCCATCAGTTCCATCCGGTTGTTGGTGGTTTCCGCTGCGCCGCCGCTGAGTTCGCGTTCCTTCAGCATCCGCCCGCCGTCCCTTGCCACCAGCAGAACGCCCCAGCCGCCAGGGCCGGGATTGCCGGAGCAGGCACCGTCTGTGTAGGCAAATAATTCAGGCATGGGCGGTTACAAACACCCAGGGTTCAACATCGCCAGCCAATCCCAAATCGCTGCCGGTATTCGAATTCGTTGGGGTGAATCCGGCAGACTTCAAAAGCTGGTCGAGTTCGTCGATCTCAAAATAGGTGTACTGCCGATCAAGCTTGTCGCGGTGCTCTCCCCTGCCGGTTTTGACCCCGACCATGAATGTCCCGCCTTGCTTTAATGCTTTGTGGATCGAAGAAAAATGGCGTGGGATGTCCGCCCGAGGAGCGTGCAGCAAGGAAAAGCTGGCCCAAACGCCATCGTACACCTCGGTTCCCGAGACGTCGTCAAATGTACCGACCTTGATCTCGAGATTGTACTTTGTGCGGCCAAGTTTCGCCATTTTGGGGCTGGCGTCCAGCGCCGTCACACGCAATCCCTGATCGCGCATGTAAGCCGCCGAATTTCCCGGCCCACAGCCAAGGTCAAGCGCAGTGCCGCCAGCAGGTAAAGCATCGACAAATTCCCGCAACTGGCGGGTCGGTTCGGCGCTGGCGACAAAATCGACATACTCCTGCGCCTTGGCATCGTATGTGTCGATGGTTTTTTGGTCAAAGTTCATGGCGCGAACAATGTCACGAAACGCGTTCAGGAGACAACGGCTTAATAGGGTGTGTCAGCACCAAACTCAGGTGTCCTTGAACAACCCGGTCGGATGGCCATCCAGGCTGAGGGCGTTCTTCTTGCGCCAGAATTTTGTCAGTTGTTCTGGGGTCATTTCTGCGTACCAGGGTTCCAGCTCAGTCTCTGCCCGGTTGCGCACAACCTGCATTTCGGGAATGCTGGTGCCACAGGATGTTGTCACCAGATCGATTGACAAGCGAAAAATGTTGCGTGCACCGGCGTAGCCGGGAAATTGTGCCACCAGATCAGCCCATTCAGGATCGTGGCGATGGAATACCTGCGCGTCGCCATAGACCCGCAAGGTCAAAGGATCACCGTCAAATGCGCTGAACATCAGGGTCATGCGGGGGTCTTGCAGGACGTGGGATGCCGTTTCATTACCGCTGCCTGACAAGCTGAGCCAGAGAATCTCCGTGTCACTGAGAATTCTGAGGCTGTCGAGCGCTTTGGGAGACAGGTTTACGCGACCCGTTGGTCCTGCAGTAGCGACGAAAAACAGAAACTGCCTCTCGATGAAGGCTCTGAATGAGCCATTGAGTTTAGTGGTTTGGATACCCATGTGCGGTCCTAGGACAATTGCGATACGGAACGATAACACTTCAGTACTGACACCATTGTGTCAGCAGTTGAAAGCAGCGGGCCCAAGCCTGACTTTGAGCCGGACAATTACGCCGCAGTATCCCGCAGTATCCGCGGGACTTTGAACGACACGTTTTCTGTTGCCGTCTCAACCACCTCGCTGGTGACGTCATAGCGCTCTTTGAAAGCGTCAATCACTTCGGTGATCAGCACTTCCGGTGCTGACGCCCCGGCGGTAATACCTATTGCCTTCACCCCGTCAAGTGAGCGCCAGTCAATGTCCTTGGCCCGTTGCACAAGCTGCGAATAGGCACAGCCTGCGGTTTTTCCGACTTCGACCAGACGTTTGGAATTGGACGAGTTCGGCGCCCCGATCACCAGCAGGGCGTCGATCAGCGGTGCCACCGCCTTCACCGCTTCCTGCCGGTTTGTCGTGGCGTAGCAGATGTCTTCCTTGTGCGGTCCAACGATGTTGGGGAACCGGGCCTTCAGTGCGGCTACGATTTCGATGGTGTCGTCAACGCTGAGTGTTGTTTGCGTAATAAATGCCAGTTTTTCGGGGTCCCGCGGCCTAAGAGTGACCACATCTTCGGGGGTTTCCACCAGCAAGACTTCACCCACGGGAAGCTGACCCATTGTGCCGATAGTTTCCGGGTGCCCGGCGTGGCCGATCATCACCATCTGCATCCCGTTCTTATGGTGTCTCTCGGCCTCGATATGGACCTTGCTGACCAACGGGCAGGTGGCGTCAACATAGATCATCTCGCGTTTTGCTGCCGCTGCCGGAACCGCCTTTGGCACGCCATGAGCCGAGAATATGACCGGTCGGTCATCGGGGCATTCCTCAAGGTCTTCAACGAACACGGCACCAAGCGCGCGTAAACCGTCGACCACGTATTTATTGTGGACGATCTCGTGGCGCACGTAAACGGGTGCCCCCCATTTCTGCAGTGCGATTTCCACGATTTTTATGGCTCGGTCGACCCCCGCACAAAAGCCGCGCGGTGCGGCGAGATAGAGGGTGAGGGATGGTTTTGGCATCGATGGTGGCCTGACGCAGTTTTGCTGCGCCACAGATAGCTGGAAGTTATCAGAAGGTCGAGAGGGCTCTCGTTGCCGCTTGTTTCCTATTCTTCCCGGATCAGGGATTCGAGGTAGGTTCGGGTTTCGGCGTCCCAATCAGCGGCATCCTCGCCATGGGCGACCGCGGCGTGAAGCTCTATCAGTTTCCAGACTTCGTCCTTAGTCGCGGCTATAACTTTGCCCGGGCATTCTTCCATGCCCTCACAATCTTTGCACGCGTATGAATATGCAGTCGCCATAGGTTTGTCCTTTGCAGTTGTCAGGGAAATTTCGGGTACGTGTTGAGGTCTTCGTCCAACACGATCCAGGATTGCTTATGGCTGGCATAAACATTTGCTGTCGGGGTCGCCGCTTCCGAGTTGTCCAGTGTTGCGCTCGCGATCGCAACGTCGTCCCAATTTTCGCCACCCCCCGTAAGGGAACTGCCGCATTTGTTACAAAAGCCACGTTCCATTCCCGGGGAAGATTCGTAGACCGTTATTTCCCCCTTTGTAACTTCAAAGTTTTCCGGTTTGACGCCTGACCAGGTTGTTATTCCGGCACCTACGGCGCGTTGGCAGGAGTGGCAGTGACAATGTGCCGAATATACGAAGGGCCCACGAGCACGATATCTTATTGCGCCACACAAGCACCCGCCGTCATGATAATCTGTCTGATCGCCCATATGTTATTCCCTCTAACTATTTCTCGGCCCGCAGGAGTGATTGTTGACTAAAAACAAGAGGTATGCGATTCATTTATCCTTAACTAACCTAAGAAAATCTAACAGATGATATGGACTAACCTGCCATCTTTGAACGCTCTAAAGGCGTTTTGCGCACTGGCGGAAACCGGCAGTTATGCGAAAGCCGGTACTGCGTTGAATGTGACTCATGCAGCGGTATTGCAGCAAGTAAGGTCGTTAGAGAAAGACCTTGAGGTTTCTTTGGTCAGTAGGGCTGGTCGGGGTGTCGAATTAACCGAAGACGGGGAAGCTCTTGCAAGGGAACTGGATGTTGGTTTTTTGAGATTGCAAAGGGGCGTGGAGCGGGTAGCGGAAGCAGGAAATCTGCGGCCCGTACAAATTACAACGTCACCGGCATTTGCTGTTAAATGGCTGATGCCGAAAATCGCGGATTTTCAGGTTAGGCACCCCGACATAACGCTGTTGCTGAATCCGACCGGCCAAATCGTAGACTTAAAGCACAGCAATCTGGACCTGGCTATTCGATACAGTTCAGCCGATCAGGCGCATAAGGATATGGATGTGTTGTTTCGCGTCGATCTCGGCGTGATCGCGACACCGAAGTTCAAAACCCAATACTCCATCAACCGGGCCGCTGACCTGGAAAAATTGCCCTGGTTACAAGAATTGGGAACCAACGAGGTTGCCCAGTGGTTTGAGCGTCGCGGTGTAGTGGTTGATCGCCAGGTTGCCATTTCCCACATGCCCGGAAATCTGGTCCTGGACGCTGTTAAACGAGGCGACGGTATTACCCTGACAGCGCGGCAATGGGTCGAAGACGAACTGGCATCGGGCGAGTTGGATGTGATCTGGCCGGAAGAAGATCAGGGTCTGTTTCATATTCAGCTTGCCACTGGCGCTTCCCGGCGGTCAGTTCGGGTTTTTAGGGATTGGCTCAAACTGCAGGTCGAAAATGAATGATTAGCCTCCGAAAGCTATTAGTAACAAAAAGGGCGCCAACCGGCGCCCCTTCTTAATCTTCGCTTTCCATTTCCGGTTCTGGCCGGCGTTCCGGTTCCGGCATATCCGGGCGTGGTGGGCGGCCGATCACTTCGCGCAGTTCGTCCAGTTCGATGAAGTTGTCGGCCTGGCGGCGCAGGTCGTCTGAAATCATCGGTGGTTGCGAACGGATGGTGGAGACCACGGAAACCCGCACCCCCTGCCGCTGCAGTGATTCCACCAATGGCCTGTAGTCGCCGTCGCCGGAGAAAATCACGATGTGATCAACGTTCGGGGCCAGTTCCATCGCATCAACGGCCAGTTCGATGTCCATGTTGCCTTTGACTTTGCGTCGACCCATGCTGTCGGTGTATTCTTTGGCCGGTTTTGTGACCATGTTGAACCCGTTGTAGTTCAGCCAGTCGACCAGCGGGCGGATCGGTGAATATTCTTCACTTTCCAGAAGCGCCGTGTAGTAAAACGCCCGGAGCAACTTGCCACGGCGCATGAACTCTGAACGCAGGAGTTTGTAGTCAATGTCGAAGCCCAATGCTTTCGCGGCGGCGTATAAATTGGAGCCGTCGATAAAAAGCGCGAGTCGTTCGTCGCGATAGAACATAATGTTTCCCTTCAAATCCTGTTCAACCGGCAGGTTGTGGTTTATGCGTGTGAGGGTTGCCAGTCGGACTTCGCAAAAATAGGTTTAAAATTTGGTACTGCAAGCCAAAAACGATCAAGAAACTGCGAGTTTTTGCATTATTGCATACGGATCCAACCTGTCTTCAACCCTAGACCTGAGTAATGCCCCAGTAGAGGTCGCGCTAGAGTTGTTGTCAAGCGAATCCCTGCAGATCGAGGCGCAAAGCCGCCACTTCCGAACGCCGGCATTTCCGCCTGGTTCCGGCCCGGATTTTGTGAATGGTGCAATTCTGTGCAGCACCAAATTTGGCCCAGAACAGCTATTGGCTCGGCTGCATCAGATCGAGGACACTCTGGGCCGGACCCGCAACAAACGTTGGGAGGCACGGGTGATTGATCTCGATATCATTGCTTTTGAGGGGCAGATCCGTCCGGACAGGGCTACCTATGACGCCTGGAAATCCCTGCCATTGTCTGAGCAGACGACCCGGACGCCGGATCAGCTAATTCTGCCGCATCCACGGCTGCAGGACAGGCCTTTTGTTCTGGTTCCGATGCACGATATCGTACCTGATTGGATGCATCCTGTAACCGGTGAGCTGCTGGCAGAAATGATTGCCTCCTTCAGTGCCGAAGAATTATCTGAAATAAGACCAATCTTGCCGGGATGAACACCTCCTATTGCCCTTGCATTTCAGACCAAAACCCCCTAACACCCGGTTTTCTGATATCCCGGACGACTGGAGTGGCCCATGGCACGCGTAACCGTTGAAGATTGCGTCGACAAAATCCCGAACCGCTTTGAGCTGGTAATGCTTGCTGCGCACCGTGCGCGCGAGATTTCCACCGGTGCCGAAATCACGGTTCAGCGGGACAAGGACAAAAACCCTGTTGTGGCGCTACGCGAAATCGCCGACGAAACTTTGACTGCTGCCCAGCTGCGCGAGGCCGCCATCGAAGCCCATCAGACCCAGATTGAGGTTGATGAGCCTGAGGAAGATCAGATGGCGTTGCTGATGGGTGCAGAGAATGACAAGCCCGAAGACGACATGTCTGAGGAAAACCTGCTGCGCGCCTTGATGGAAGCACAGGAAATGAAGTAACCTGTCGGTCGGGCGGTTAGGCTCGGCCCGGTAATCCGAACAGTCTCGCGTTTTGCCGGTTCAGGAAGCAGAGCGTGAAGTCAGGACAGCCGCAAATGATCGCCGTTGATGCGCTTGTCGAACAGGTAATAAGCTACAACCCCAAATCCGATTCAGATCGCGTCCGGGCGGCCTATGACTACGGCAAGATGATGCATGAAGGGCAGACCCGGCATTCCGGCGAGCCCTATTTTTCCCATCCGGTTGCCGTAGCGTCGATACTGGCAGAGCAAAAGCTTGACGATGACACGATCATCACAGCATTGCTGCATGACGCCATTGAAGATACCAAATCCACTTATCAGGCCGTAGAGGAGCGGTTTGGCGAAGAGGTTGCACAATTGGTCGACGGCGTCACCAAGCTGACTAATCTCGAACTCAGCTCGAATGACAACAAACAGGCAGAGAATTTCCGCAAATTGCTGCTGGCGATGTCCAAGGATGTGCGGGTTATCCTGGTCAAGCTGAGTGACCGGTTACACAACATGCGCACAATCCGCCACATGCGCGAAGAAAAGCAACTGAAGAAAGCCCATGAGACCATGGATATCTTTGCGCCCCTCGCCGGGCGCATGGGGATGCAGTGGATGCGGGATGAGCTGGAAGACCTGTCATTCAGAGTGCTGAACCCGGAAGGGCGGAATTCGATTATACGACGGTTTGTGACCCTTCGCAAAGAAACCGGTGATGTGGTAACCCAGATCACTCATGACATACAGGATGTACTCGACAAAGCCGGGGTCGAGGCCATAGTTTTCGGGCGCGAAAAGAAACCTTATTCGATCTGGCGCAAGATGGAGGAGAAAAAGGAGGGGTTTTCGCGGCTCTCCGATATTTACGGGTTTCGGATCATCACTGCCGAAGAGGATGATATGTACCGGGTTCTGGGAGCAGTACATCGCCGCTGGACCGCAGTGCCGGGCCGCTTCAAAGACTATGTCAGTCAGCCAAAAAGTAACGGGTATCGCTCGATCCACACGACGGTTTCAGGACGGGATGGAAAACGGGTGGAAATCCAAATTCGCACCCAGGCAATGCATGATGTCGCCGAATCAGGTGTGGCTGCGCATTGGTCCTATCGCAATGGTGAGCGGGCGGAAAACCCATTTGCGGTAGATCCGTTCAGCTGGCTGGCCAGCCTGACGGAACGCGTTGAAAGCAGCGAAGACAGTGACGAGTTTCTGGAGCATGTGAAGCTCGAAATGTTTGCCGACCAGGTGTTCTGCTTCACGCCAAAGGGAGATGTGATCAAGCTGCCGCGCGGGGCGACACCAATTGATTTTGCTTACGCGATCCATACCCGGATTGGGGCCGCTTGCGTCGGAGCCAAGGTCGACGGGCGCCGAGTGCCGCTCTGGACCCGGTTGCGCAACGGTCAGTCGGTGGAAGTGACTACCGCCGAAGGCCAGCGACCGCAGTCTACATGGATGGATATTGCGGTAACGGGGCGGGCGAAATCTTCGATCCGCCGGGCGCTGCGCGATGAGCACAGAGAGGGGTTTGTCAGATTAGGGCAGGAGCTGGCACGGGTCGCACTGGAACATGTCGGTAAAAAAGCCTCCGACAAGGCGCTGAACACGGCTGCTGCACATCTGGGGCTCGCCAACCGTCAGGAACTGCTGGCCAAGATGGGCAGCGCGGAAATGACGGGCACAGAACTGCTGGAAGTACTCTACCCGGAATTGTTACGCAAGAAAGGTGACGAACCTGATCAACCAGCGGAGCGAATCATAGGTTTGTCCGCCGATCAACATGCCCAACCGTCGGATTGTTGCCAGCCGCTGCCTGGAGAGCGCATCGTTGGCATTGCAACCCGCGGTCGCGGGGTTCTGGTTCATACCATCCATTGCGAAAGACTGGTTGAATACGAGGCATCGCCGGAACGGTGGATTGACCTGCATTGGTCGCAAGGCCACCGCGAGGCCAGCCATTTGGCAACGACCCACATCACCATGGCAAATGATTCAGGCGTGTTGGGACGGATATGCACATTGATTGGAGAGCAGAATGCGAATATTGCTGACTTGGAAATAACGGATAGAAAACAAGATTTTTACCGAATGACGATTGATATAGAGGTGCGGGATGTGGAACACCTGATGCACGTCATGACTGCCGTAGAGGCTGATTCGGACGTCGCGCAAATTCTGCGCAAAAACAGGAACCGCTAACCGCAAAAACTGGCCCTTCCGGGCCTAGGTTTATGCCATAGGCAGGACACCGGTGTTCAAGCGACGCAAACAACTTTCCTGGGGAAGTTGGATCAAAGAAGGAGTCTATCCCCGCGCTGGCTGGCGGCGGGTGATAAACTACGTCGGTCACCGGGTGAAACGCCTGCCCGGCTCGCCTCACAAAATTGCTCTTGGGTTTGCTTGCGGCGTGTTTGTGACTTTCTCTCCCTTTTTTGGCCTGCATTTTTTGTTCGCTGTTTTGTTGGCGTGGGTATTGCGCGGAAACGTACTTGCGTCGTTACTGGGCACATTTGTTGGCAACCCGATCACGTTCCCGTTCATCGCAACTACCAGTTACCAACTTGGGTTGATTATTCTTGGGTATGGACGTGAAGAAACGGTCTGGTCAAAGATAAAAGGCGGGTTTGCTGACGCATTCGAAACAATCTGGGCAAACACCAAATCCCTGTTCGGTGCTCAGCCAACCTCATGGGATGGATTGGCTGAGTTTTTCCACGGAGTGTTCCTGCCTTATCTGGTTGGGGGGATTGCGCCGGGCCTGATTGTGGCGTTTGTGTTTTATTCTGGCGGCCGCCCGGTCATCGCAGCTTATCAAAGGCGCAGGAAAGGCCGTTTGATGCGTAAGATTAAGGAGTTGCGTCCCAAACGAAAATCCGGGGCTGACGAAGTTTGAGTTTTGGCCTAGGTTTGGCCGGGACCACCAGCAAGTTGGGCGAGCTATGAATACACCCCATTCTAAACCAACCGGTAAACTTCGCCTCGGCGTGAATATTGACCACGTTGCAACCGTGCGCAATGCCAGGGGCGGTGCCTATCCCGATCCGCTGCGTGCAGCCATGCTGGCCGAATCTTCAGGTGCCGATGGCATTACAGCACACCTGCGCGAAGATCGCCGCCATATAACCGACACGGATATTGATGCGTTGATGTCGGGGCTTTCGGTTCCGCTGAATTTCGAAATGGCGGCAACGGATGAGATGCAGAAGATTGCCCTGCGCCATAAACCTCATGCCGTTTGTTTAGTGCCGGAAAAACGCGAGGAACGCACAACCGAGGGCGGGCTGGACGTTGCACGGGAGGAAAACCGGCTGGCGCATTTCATTGCGCCCCTGCGTGATGCGGGGTGCCGGGTTTCGATATTCATCGCGGCCGAAAAACGCCAGATCGAGGCGGCGGCGCGAATCGGAGCCGTGGTCATCGAACTGCACACCGGAGCCTATTGCGATGTCCATGCTGAAAGGCGGTTTGAAGAGCGCGATGCCGAGCTCGAACGGTTGCGCGACATGTCTGCCTTTGCCGCGTCTCTGGGGCTGGAAGTCCATGCCGGGCACGGGCTGACTTATGACACGGTGAAACCCGTCGCAGCTTTTCCAGAGGTGGTGGAACTCAACATCGGACATTTCCTGATCGGTGAGGCAATTTTTTCGGGGCTAGATTCCGCGATCCGCCGCATGCGGGCGTTGATGGACGACGCCAGGCGCGAAACCTTTGGTGAAGGTGTGGCATGACCGAATTGGGCACATTGGTTTCGGTTGGTTTGGCTTTCTGGTTTGTCGCCGCGTCTCCGGGTCCCGCAAACATTGCCAATTCGGTGATTGCCATGAAACACGGTCGCAAGACCAGTCTGAAATTTGGCCTCGGGCTGTCGGTAGCCCTGACCTTCTGGGGTGTATTGGCAGCGACTGGAATGGGCGCGCTCTTGCAGGCATCGGTTGGACTGCTTTTTGTATTGAAGTTGTTTGGGGCACTTTATCTGTTTTGGCTCGCTTGGCAGTCTGCAAAATCAGCCACGCGCCCGAAATCCCTAACTGTTTTAAGTGTTCCAGCCGGAAACTGGTTTTTGCGCGGTTTGATGCTCAATATGTCAAACCCCAAATCGGTCATTGCCTGGATGGCTGCTTTGTCTGTGGGGTTGGATCCAACCGACACGACAGGGTCGGTCGTAACGGCCACCTCACTGTGTATTGTGATCGCCTTTGCAAACAACGTTTCCTATTCTCTGGTGTTTTCCCTGAACGGTATGATGGCGGCTTACCAACGGGCGCGGCGCTGGATTGATGGTATTGTGTCTGGATTGTTTGCCATGGCAGGATTTGCGCTGCTCCGCAGCGCTTTTTCCAGATGATCCTCGGTATCGGTACCGATCTGGCCAATATCGAGCGGATTAGTGGCACGCTGGAGCGGTTTGGTGACAGGTTTCGCAACCGTGTTTTTACCGAGGTCGAACAACGCAAGGCGGAACGGCGCAAAGACGTGGCGGGCACCTATGCAAAACGCTGGGCAGCTAAAGAGGCCTGTTCCAAGGCGCTTGGCACCGGGCTGCGCATGGGCATCAGTTGGAAAGACATGGCGGTCAGCAACCTGCGCAGCGGACAACCCGTGATGCACTTGACCGGCTGGGCAGCTGAGCGGTTGAAAGAGATGACCCCGGAGGGCCACGAAGCGACAGTTCACGTCACCCTGACGGATGATCACCCCTGGGCGCAGGCAATTGTGCTGATCGAGGCCCTGCCAGCTGCATCACCCAAGGTTGACTAACCGGGCGCAAATCGCCATGTAGCGCCGTACACAAAATTCCCAAAGGCAGAGCAGATGGCGCGTAAAGACAAAAAAACCGACGGGGTTACCGAGCTGATCAAAACCTTGTTCTGGGCGTTGCTGCTGGCGGGCCTGATCCGCACGATCCTGTTTCAGCCATTTTGGATTCCGTCCGGTTCGATGAAACCGACCTTGCTGATCGGCGATTTCCTGTTCGTCAACAAACACAGTTATGGCTATTCATGGGCCTCTTGCCCGACGATCCGCGGTTTCAACTTCTGTGGATTTGCCAAGGACTGGGAAGGCCGTATCTGGCACGGTGAGCCGGAGCGCGGCGATATTATCGTATTCAAGCATCCGGCCAGTGGAACCGACTTTATCAAAAGACTCATTGGTTTGCCCGGTGACAAGGTTCAGGTGCGCGAAGGAATATTGTACATCAACGACGAAAAAGTGCCGCAAACACCCGACGGCGTGTTCAGCGAGATCAAAGAGCAACAGGGCCCAATGCGAAACACGCCTCGCTGTGGCAATGCACCCGTCGGAATCGGCGCAGTTTGCGAAAAACCCCAAGCGATAGAAACCCTGCCCGGAGGGCTGGAGCATATTGTTCTGAACATCTCGGACCAGCGGTCAGACAATACGCCCGCCTACCAGGTGCCAGAGGGGCATTACTTTTTCATGGGCGACAACCGCGACAATTCAACCGACAGCCGTTATGCGCAGCGGGCCGGTGGGGTCGGGTTTGTTCCAGCGTCCTATCTGATTGGCCGCGCGGACCGGGTGATGTTCTCTTCTGCCGGCAAGTCGATTCTGGCATTCTGGACCTGGCGCAGCGACCGTTACTTCACGGGGTTGGAGTGAAACTGGCTTCCGAACTAAAGGATTTCCAGACCCGCCTTGGGCACAGCTTCGCACGACCGGAACTGCTGATTGAGGCGATGACACACTCTTCGCTTTCCTCGCTGACCCGCGATGACAATCAGAGGCTGGAATTTCTGGGCGACCGGGTGCTCGGTCTGGCCATTGCTGGCGCGTTGATTGCTCATGATCCGAGCGCAACAGAGGGGCAGCTGGCCCCGCGTTTCAACGCGCTGGTGCGCAAGGAGACCTGCGCCGAAGTTGCTGTTGAGCTTGATCTTGGGGTAGCGCTGAAAATGGGCCGTTCGGAAATGCTGTCTGGCGGACGGCGCAAACAGGCGCTGCTCGGTGATGCGATGGAAGCGGTGATTGCCGCAGTCTATCAGGATGCCGGGTTCGAGGCAGCACGGGATCTGGTGCTGCGCGTTTGGGGAAAGCGTATCGCCACTGCTGAAGCCGACGCACGCGACGCAAAAACCACGTTGCAGGAATGGGCTCAGGCCCGGGGAATGCAGCCGCCAAAATATACCGAAACCGGCCGTTCAGGCCCAGATCATGCCCCGGAATTTGAAATCCGGGCAGAACTGGAAGATGGCACGGTGGCAAAAGCGAAAGCGCCATCCAAACGTCAGGCGCAACAGGCAGCGGCAACTGCCATGCTGAAAGAACTGGAGTCCCGGACATGAGTGACACACGCTGTGGTTTTGTTGCCC
This sequence comes from Paracoccaceae bacterium, assembly GCA_024227475.1. Lineage (GTDB taxonomy): Bacteria > Pseudomonadota > Alphaproteobacteria > Rhodobacterales > Rhodobacteraceae > Amylibacter. The sequence continues at coordinate 29,643 of JAAEUI010000285.1, forward strand.
TGATCGGTGAGCCGAATGCTGGGAAATCGACGCTCATGAACCTGATGGTTGGGGCCAAGATTGCCATCGTCACCCATAAGGTTCAGACCACCCGGGCGCGTATACGTGGCATCGCGCTGGAGGATAAGACCCAGATCATTTTTGTTGATACGCCGGGCCTGTTTCGCACCCGCCGCAATCTTGACAAAGCCATGGTTGCTGCGGCCTGGGCAGCGACGTCGGATGCCGACATAACGGTGCTGCTGGTCGAAGCGCACCGCGGCCTGACGCCGGGCGTTCAAATGATACTGGACGGTCTGAAGGAGCGTACCGGCAGCAGGGCGCGGATCGTTCTGGCGATCAACAAGATCGACAAGGTGAAGTCAAAGATCCTGCTGGACATGACGCAGAAGCTGAATGAAGCCTTTGAATTCGAACAGACGTTCATGATTTCGGCTGAGAAGGGCCACGGTGTTGCCGATCTGCGGAAATACCTGGCAAGTGAACTGCCGGATGGGCCCTGGCACTATCCCGAGGACCAGATCGCTGACGCGCCGATGCGGATGATTGCTGCCGAAGTGACCCGGGAAAAACTTATGCTGCGGCTGCATCAGGAGCTGCCCTATTTCCTGACGGTGGAAACCGAGAATTGGGAACAACGCAAGGATGGCTCCGTGAGGATCGATCAGGTGATCTATGTCACCCGCGAAGGGCACAAGGGCATTGCGGTGGGGCCTAAGGGACAGACCATCAAAGGCGTCAGCATGGCAGCAAGGCAGGAGCTCAAGGAAATGGTTGGTGCCGAGGTACACCTGTTCCTGCAAGTCAAGCTTCGCCCACAATGGGAAAAAGAGGCTGAGCGGTTCACAGAGATGGGTCTCGATTTTTCTGACACCAAAAAATGACCCCCCGTCTGACCTCCGAATTCTGGGTGCAAGCCTATTTGCGCCGTTTGGCACTGGCTGACATTCCGGCCTTTATCACAGCAAAGGGAGATGCGACGGCCGGTGCGGTTCTGGTAAAACAGGCCCCGTTGGACGGCTCGGCGCGTCTGTTCCAGCGCAGCTATGATCTTGATGGCAGCCGGGTCTGGGTGGTGTTGAGCGAGGGGGCCGAAGCGCAGGTTGATGAAGCCGTCGCTCGCCAGCGCGGCTTTGATCCCGATATCTGGGTCATCGAGGTTGAGGATCGGAACGGGCGCCATTTGCTGGAAGAAGATGGGCTGAGAGACTGACCTTTAGGATTCCAATGCCAATCGGGTTACTCTAACCTCTGCCCATGGAATGGCGCGATCAGGGGGTGGTCGTGGCGGTGCGCCCGCACGCAGAAACCTCCGCAATCATTGAGGTGTTAACGGCTGAGCACGGGCGGCACGCGGGTGTTGTGCGCGGCGGGGTGTCGCGCAAAATGACCCCGGTATTGCAGCCTGGTAATCAGGTTGAAGTTGAATGGCGTGCCCGACTGGAGGAGCATCTGGGCTCGTACCGGGTGGAACTGCTGCACAGCCGCAGCGCGGTGCTGGCTGACCGGCAGGCATTGGCCGCGCTGGGGTCAGTTTGTGCGCTGGTCTGTTTTGCTTTTCCCGAACGGATGAACTTGCCGGATTTGTATGAGCGGACGCTGGTACTGGTTGGCGATCTTGCCACCGGGCGTGACTGGCTGCAATCCTACGCTCTTTGGGAGCTGGCGGTTTTGCAAGACCTTGGGTACGGGCTGGATTTGAGCAGTTGCGCGGCGACCGGGCGGACGCAGGATTTGATCTACGTTTCGCCAAAAACTGGCCGTGCCGTTAGCAGAGAAGGCGGAGCGGATTGGGCCGATCGGCTGTTGCCGCTGCCGGTATTTTTACGCGTCGGGGAAGGGATGACAGATATGGACGATATCTGTGCCGCGCTGAAAACCACCGGGTTTTTTCTGGAGAACGGGTTGGCAAAGGCGCTTGGAAACCGGCCCCTTCCGGCAGCGCGGGAGCGGTTTGTGGCCATGCTGCGAAGGGCGGCCCAGCGGAAGAGCAATACGCTCTGATTGCAGCGTTTCTGGACAGGTGGCGCGGAGTGTCGGGCGTCGTCGCCGCTGGCTTGCCTGGGTTGGAGGAGTGACCTAACTTATTGTGGAATCATCAGGGGAATTGGCCATGAAATCATTTGCAAGTATCCGAGAGGCTGCCGAAGCTCGCAAGGGCGGGGTGGGCGCCCTGAGTGCGATCCTTGATGACTACAGTTATGCGCGCGATATCAGTAAGTTAAGCGACGACCGCGTTCTGTCGGAGCTCTCCAAACGGGTGTTTCAGGCCGGGTTCAACTGGAAGGTGGTGGAGAACAAATGGGATGGATTTGAAGCTGCATTTCATGGTTTTGACATCGGGCGCAATGCGCTGATGTCGGATGAGGATTTGGATAAGCATCTGAAAAACACCGATATTATCCGGCATGGTAAGAAAATTCTGTCGATAAGGGACAATGCGGTATTTCTGTCGGACCTGGCGCGCGAATATGGCTCAGCGGCGAATTGTATTGGGGAGTGGCCCTCGTCAGATCTGATAAGCCTTTGGGAAATAATGAAAAAACGAGGTGCAAGGCTGGGTGGGACAACCGGGCAATACGCGCTGCGGTTCCTTGGCAAGGACAGCTTTATTCTCAGCCGTTCGGTGGTTGCGGCGCTGAATGCGGCGGGGGTGATTGACGGAGCGGCGACCAGCCAAACCGCGCGGAAAAAAGTGCAGGCGGCGTTCAATTCCTGGGCCGAGGAAAGCGGCGAAAGTTACACGCGGATGAGCCGGGTGCTGGCGATGTCGGTGGCGGATTAACCAGTTTTTGGGGGTATGGAATGCGTATGGAAAGCGTATGGTATGCGTATGGCAGTTTATGTGGCGGTGGGGAGAGGTTAACGCGGCGTGCGGTGCTGCCCCACACTACGGTTTGGAACCTAATAGCGTGTGGTTTTGGCAACTACTTTGATCGTGCAGCGAAAGCCTTGAACATCTCGACCGCCTGATCGGCCGGGGTGTTGGCCTTGCCGAATTCGACCTTATCGGCGGCGAGGGCAGTGGACAGGGCGGTGAGGGTGTCGAGTGCCGCCTTGTCATCGTAACTTGCCAGAAGCTCTAAGGCATCAGCCCGGGAGTTGTGGAACCCGGCGAGGCGCAGGTTATAGCGGAACAGGCCGCCCAAAGTCGCCAGCAAGAACAGCAGAAGGATGGCCGGAGGACCGGTTTCGGCGATGGTGGCCCACCAGGATTTGTCTTCGGTCGAGTTTTGTGCCGCATAGGCGTCGGCGCAAGCTTTGGTGACGTCTGCGCTGTCCTCGGAACCCTGCAGGCAGGAGGCCATGAACAGGTCAAAGTCCTGGCGGCGCTGAGCGAGGGAGAAGCCGCCGGAATTGATTTCGGCGAGGGCAGTGGTGGCCTTCAGTAGGTCCTGCTCCAGTTGCGGACGGATAGTGGTGGCTGTTAGGATTTGGGTGCGGAGTTGGGAGATATTTGGTTGAGCTGGGATGTTGCCAGGGAGGGTGTCGATAAAATCAATAAGGGCTTGATCGGCGGCGGCAGTAGACTCTGTTGGAGCGTCATTTAACGCTTCGGAAAGCAGGTTATCAAAACGCACAATTGTGCCAACTTCATCAAAGGCAATCACCGCGCTTTTGTCACGCAATCGATACAGTTCGACCAACGATGTGTCAGCACCTGAAAGTACTTTTCGCCAAGTTTCACCTGCATCAAGTGAGAGCGTTATTGAGTTGCCCCGATTCAGAGTGACCAGCGACGTCCCGTCCTGCAACCGATTCAAATCGTACAAGTCCTGTGTTGTGAAAGACTCATGGGTCTGCCAAGTTTTTCCGGCATCTTGAGTGCGTGTAATCACTCCGTCTCGCCCAACTGCAACCACTGTTATTCCATCCTTGAGCAGTTTTAGTCCGAACATGTCTTTTTGGGTTCCAACGTCGATGGGCTTCCAATTCTTTCCCTTGTCTGATGACAGGAGAATGCCAGCAGTCGAGCCTACTGCCAGTATTGTTATCCCGTCGGGTAAAACTTGAACTTCGATTGGTCGCCCGCCTTGGTCCAGAACGATAGCCTGCCATTCTTTACCACCGTCAGAAGTTCGAAATGACCCGAACTTGCTGATTCCAATCATATTTTGACCATCTGGCAGAACAGTGATTTCGCCAACGGGCGATGAATCGGTAAAAGGGTAAGTTTCCCAGGTGTCTCCGCCATCATCTGAGCGTGTTACTACTTCACCTCCCAGCGCTATCAGAGTTTTTTCGTCATTCTGAATGACCAAATCATAAAAGTACTCATCGCTAATGTCTGAAAGGGTTTCCCAGGACTTTCCGCCATCGTCAGATCGAACGATGGCGGAATTGCTTATAGCGAAAAGCGCGGAACTGGTCGGTGCCTTTCGCAGTATGTTTGTGCCAAAAACTATGGGGGACTGGGTAGTTTGCCAAGATTCACCGACGTCCTGTGATCGCAAAATCGAGCCGTTATCCTCGATCGCGATCAGTGTGTTGTCTGCGAGAACGATCAGTTCCTGAAAAGCTACTTGGTTTGCATTGGGCAGTTCCTGCCAGGTTAGCCCAGCATCTGTCGAGCGAAGGATTGAATTCACTGTCGCATACCTGGATGATGCCCGTTTTAGAGCAACCAGAGTCCTACCGTCATTCAATTCGGATAGTTGGCCCAAGGAATAATGGGGTCCTGCGATTTTGACCGGGCGTGCTGCGAAAAAGAGTATGTCTTGCAATGTTTCACGATACACCTTGCGCGCGTTGTTCATCGTTTTGATCTGGTCGTTCACGATCTCGACCTGCGCTTCATAAGTAGAGCGCTGGGCATTCCAGTACTGCGGCACCAGCAGCAGGGAAGCGTAGTACAGAAAGCCGACGAGAATGGAGGCAAGCAACACACCGAGGAACAGGTTGGCGCGGCGCTCGGCTTTGGCCCCACGATCGCGCAGTTGCAGGACAAGGCTACCGGTTGTGCCATCGGGCAGTTCGCGCCACATGGCGGCCTGAGCCTGATCGGACAAGGCACGTTTCTGGGCGCGGGGGGAAAGTTCCTGAAAGGCTTCTTTAGAGAGGCTCAAACCAATGCTCCGTCTTCAATACGGGAAGGGTAGCACAAGTTGGTCCGGGCGCAAAACGGCAGAGCGTTGGCGATGCCGCCCCGGGCTTGATCCGGGGCTTCGTGAAGATTAGCGGGAGGTCCCGGGTCAAGCCCGGGACGGTAGTGACGTGATCAGTCTCCCCCCCTACACCCACCGCAACCTGAGCGCGTTGCTGACCACAAACACGCTCGACAGCGCCATGGCGCCGGCTGCGAGCATGGGGGAGAGCAGGAGTCCGGTCAGCGGGTAGAGGATGCCAGCGGCGATGGGGATCAGCAGGATGTTGTAGCCAAAGGCCCAGAACAGGTTTTGCCGGATGTTGCTGAGGGTTTTGCGGCTGATCTCGAACGCGCTGACCACCGCCATCAGGTCGCCCGACATCAGCACCACATCCGCTGCCTCAATCGCGATATCGGTGCCGGTGCCAACGGCGATGCCGACGTCAGCCGCCGCCAATGCCGGGGCGTCGTTGATGCCGTCACCGACGAAGGCGAGTTTTTTGCCGCCTGCGCGCAAGGCTTCAAGCTCGGCGGTCTTGCCTTCGGGCAGGACTTCGGCGACCACGTGGTCGATGCCAAGCTCAGCCGCGATGGCGTTAGCAGTGCCCTTGTTGTCGCCGGTGATCATGGCGACAGAGAGGCCGAGGTCATGCAGTGCCCTGATTGCTGCCGGGGTAGTTGGCTTGATCGGGTCGGAGACGGCGATGACGGCGGCGGCTGTGCCATCAATCGCGGCGTAGAGTGGGGTTTTACCTGCCTTGCCGAGGTCGTTGCCGGTGGCTTCCAGTGCTCCGAGCGCAATGCCCTCGCGGTGCATCAGACGGTCGGCGCCGATCAGGATGGTTTTGCCTTCGAGTTCGGCCTGAACGCCGTGGCCGGTGATCGAGGTGAAGGTCTCAAGTTTCTCCGGCGTTAGCCCGCGTTCCCGGGCGGCACGAACGATCGCCCTTGCGATGGGGTGTTCAGAGGTGGCTTCCACAGAAGCGATCAGGCGCAGGACCTCGGCCTCGTCAAAACCGTCTGCGATGATCAGATCGGTCAGTTCCGGGTGACCCTCGGTCAGGGTGCCGGTTTTGTCGATTGCAATCACATCGGTGTCTTGCAGCATCTGCAGCGCGTCACCCTTGCGGAACAGCACACCCAGCTCCGCGGCCCGCCCGGTGCCGACCATTATCGAGGTCGGCGTGGCCAGCCCCATGGCGCAGGGGCAGGCGATGATCAGGACGGAGACGCCAGCAACCAGCGCGTGGGTGAGCGCGGGGGAGGGGCCAAAGGTCAGCCAGACGGTGATGGTCAGGGCGGCGGCGGCGATGACGGCGGGGACGAACCAATGGGTGATCCGGTCGACCAGCCCCTGGATCGGCAGTTTGGCCCCCTGGGCCTGTTCCACCATGGCAACGATCTGCGCCAGTTTGGTTTCGGCCCCGACGTTCGTGGCGCGAAAGGTCAGGGCGCCGGTGCCGTTGATGGTGCCGCCGGTGAGCGGGCTGTCGGTGGTTTTCTCCACCGGCAGAGGTTCGCCGGTGAGCATGGCTTCGTCGACAAAGGAATGGCCGGAGACAACCGCGCCGTCGGTGGCGATTTTTTCGCCCGGGCGGGTGTGGATGATGTCGCCCGGCAGGATGGCCTCGGTCGGGAGTTCCACTATGTCGCCGTCCCGTTCCACCCTTGCGGTTTTGGGCTGCAGGCCGACGAGTTTGCGGATGGCGTCGCCGGTGCGCCCCTTGGCGCGGGCTTCGAGCCAGCGGCCGAACAGGATCAGGACGACGATCACAGCGGCGGCTTCGTAATAGACATTGGCGCTTCCGGCGGGCAGAAGCTGCGGCGCGAAAGTGGCGATCAGGGAATAGCCATAGGCGGCAGCGGTACCAAGCGCGACCAGCGCATTCATGTCCGGCGCGCCTTTGAGCAGGGCCGGAATGCCCTTGCGGAAAAACTGCAGGCCGGGGCCGAACAGAACGAGACTGGTTAATAGGAACTGCAGCAGGTGGCTGTTGTGGGTGCCAAGGGTCTGGGCAACCCAGTGATGCAGCGCCGGGATCATATGCCCGCCCATTTCGATGCTGAATACCGGCAGTGCCAGAATTGCGGCGATCAGGGTCATGTGGCCAAGGCGGCGGATATCGGCATCCTTGCGGTCAGTTGTGGCAGGCGCTTCGGGCGTTTTCAGCCTGGCCGGATAACCCGCAGCAGTTGCCAGTTCCGCTATTGCCGCGCCGCTGGATGCGCCGGAGGCAAACCGCACCTGCGCGGTTTCGGCGGCCAGATTGACCGAAGCGTCAAGCACCCCCGGTCCGGCAGCCAGCGCCTTTTCCACCCGCGACAGGCAGGAGGCACAATTCATGCCCTCGATCACCAACGTCACCTGTTCGCTGGCGGCAGGGTACCCGAGGTCTGCCAGCGTGTTGGTCAGGGTTTCCGGCCTCAGCTCCGGTTCATGGCTGATCTGCACTGTTCCCGTCGCCAGGTTGACCGAAGCCGTGAGAACGCCGGGCACCGCCTGCAAAGCCCGCTCCACCCGGCCAACGCAGGAGGCGCAGGACATGCCCTCGACTTGCAGGGTCAGGCTGGTTTGTGGGGTGATCTGGTTCATTGTCTGCTTTGTCTGTTGGTTACAGGACAGGAAATAGACCTTCCAGTTAGTGGAAGGTCAAGGCAAAGGTTGC
>JAAEUI010000286.1 GCA_024227475.1 Paracoccaceae bacterium
AAAAGCAAACCGAAAAAAAAATTCCGCAAACGGACGCCATCTTCGACCAACTCCACGCCCTGAATCCCTTTGCAGACACGACGCCGGGCTATCTCCGTCTGTCCCTCGATACCAAGGCCACGATTCGACTCGGCCCCTATTCACGTGGCGGCTGGAATCGCCGCCACGTGGTTGCATGCGATCATGATTTCGCGCCTAAGACGAAACTGAAGTTATTTGGCATCCTGCTGCCGGCTTCCGATGATCTGTGGCTCTATTTTACGACAGTGTCGTGACGGCCGATTTCATTGTGGATCGCCTGGAGGACCTGTGGCCGGAGTTGCGTCGACGATTTCGGCCACATACCCTGGTCCTGAATATGGATAATGGCCCGGAAACCCAAAGCCGCCGAACGCAACTCATCAAACGCCTGGTTGACTTTGCCCGAGGCCAGTATGTCAACCTGGAATTGGCCTACTATCCCCCCTATCATAGGTTACTGTTGCAGATTGGATGCCCGTCTTTCCTACGCTGCGGCTTCCTCCGTTGTGAGGAATTCTGCCATGCCTCGTATCTCCTTGACATTTTTAAGGTTATCAGCCTCACCTCCAGGGAGTTCCAGGAGGCAGGCAAATGGATCATTGAAAATACGGTACAACGGCATCCGCGAGGCCTCTGGGAGAATCGCTTCGATAGGCGCAGTGCCCGACTCCTGTTTGGAAAAGACGTACACCACAAGAAACACGATGAGTTCCCGTTTCGTACTCACCTCCGAGTGAAACCCTCGGCGGACCTTCGCAAAGCGCGTAAAGGTTCCAAAAAATCGTTCAACCGCATTACTGGTAGAGGGCAACCGCACACTTCCGACACTGGGAAGCAGGTTCGGTAGAAGCTTCTCCGTCATGGCAATCCATCCTTCAATCCCCCACTCCAGCGCTCGCGTTTTGAGCTTTGCGAAGCGTCGTTTTACGGTGCGCGTATCGCCGGTTTGAAACACCCGCTTCATGGCGCGTTTGCGTTCGGTGACATCGGTGGTCGCGGAAAAATGCTGCTTGAGCCAGCGCGTAACCCCTTGTTGATGATGGAATCGACAGAGCAGATGTTGCACCTCCTTCACCTGCGCAAACACGCTCTGGTACGCGGCGAGTCCGTCCGTGATGATGACCCGGGGCAACTGGTTGAGTTGGCGTAACTGTGTCACGATCCAGGAGACGGACGCAGCCGGTCGGCTCGCGAGCAGGGCTTGGTAGACGGGCAATCTCGTGTCCTCATCCAGCACCACAAACCAATAGTACCAGCGTTTGCGGATTTTGATCCACTTCTCATCCACAGACGCTTTCGTGGTTGTGAGCCGGGTGCGTAGCCACTCGCTCACCTGCGGCCACACCGCCAACGCGAGGCCAAGAATCCACCGCAAGACCGTACTGGGATGGACATGACACCACTGCCCGAGCACGGCCAGAGGGACTCCGAGGACAAACAGGCGCATCATCCAGGCGATCCAAAACAGGCTCGCCGTCACCTCCTGCAGGGGAACGTCTGGCGTGAGCAGTTTCTTGACGCCCGTGAGAGCCGACACCGTCATGCCGGACGGCTCGGGGGCGGACAACCCCGCCAACTCTCCTGCCTCCGGGGACAAGTTTGCCATCATCGCCTTCAGCAGATACGCCTCCTTATAGTGCACCTCGCCCTGCTTCAATTGGCGGCGCAGCACGGGGCGCACCTCCGCTAGGGAAATCGACTCCAGAGCCGTCGTGATATTGGCCGCCGTCAGATCCTTCCGGGTGAGCCGCTGATTCACCCCCTTCACAAGATCGACGGTGCGGCGTAACGGAGACTCAAGCACTTCCTGGCGAACCGCCTCCACAACGGCTTCATCCACTTTTCGCTGCCGGGTCAGATACCGCGACAGATCGCCGTCACTGTCCCGAAATCGCCGTTCATGCTCATCCACGCTTTGACGGCTCACGCCGTCAAAGTCAGGAATGGCTCGGGCAATCTGTTCCTGGCTAAACACCCCCTGTTTCCCTGAGGGCTTCTTAAATCCCCGGAGAAATTGCAGCAAACAGTACTTGTTGGCCCGATTGGCCGGAAATTCAAATCGCACTCCCAGGATGCTGCCCTGATACATCTCCTCATCTCATTCGAATGCTAACTCTGCCATGCCATCCCGCCTTGATAGTGTTTGTCAAGGACAGGAAGGCAGCGTAGAAAGCGGCTTTGGCAAGTTTTTTTTCTCGGACAAACAAAAAATCCTTGCAGAATGGGGCATCCTCAATCAAATCTACGCAACAGTATCTATCATAGCAAATATAACGCGATTGAACGCGAGATCGG
>JAAEUI010000287.1 GCA_024227475.1 Paracoccaceae bacterium
AAACTGATCTCTTCAACAATAAACGGCGTGTCGGCCGTGGCGCGGCGAATACGCTCAAATGGATTATAGACCTGATCCCGGAAAGTATACTGCAGGATCAAAAACTCTTCCCCCCCATAGCGGCCGACCTGATCATAAGGCCTGAGGGCGGCCGCAATGCGCCGGGCTACTTCCCGCAAAACAGCATCACCAGTGAGATGTCCATGGGTATCGTTGATCCGCTTGAAGTGGTCGATGTCACACAGGCCAATAAACAGGGCGGCCTCTGGCTGGCGTTGAACGTACGCCATATTCTGTTCCAATACCTTCATCACAGCGCCACGGTTAAGCAGCCCTGTCAGTGCATCATAGGTCGCCTGAAATGTCAGGGTCTCTTTTGACTTGTTTAATTGCGCCTGTAGATCAAGCATGCGCCGGCCAACCTGCAAACGCGCCTGCAACTCGGCATTCTCAAACGGCTTCGCAATGTAATCATTGGCCCCCTTGCTCAATCCCTCAACAATATCGGCGGTTTTGCTGCGTGCCGTCAGCAGGATAATATAGGGCGGATCGTC
>JAAEUI010000288.1 GCA_024227475.1 Paracoccaceae bacterium
CGAGGGGGCAATAGCTGACCTCGCCTCCACCTTCGAGGGCTCTAGTGCGCAGCGTCCTGAGCACGCCAAGAAGACGCCGCTCGACTATTCCCTTTTGCATGATGCGACCGACTTTCAGCCAAGCGTGGAAGTGTCGCGCGGTTGCGGGTTGGGATGTGCATTCTGTGAGGAAGCAGCAGTACCGCTTCAGCCTTTGCGCGACACTATTGATCTATTTGGAGAGATCGAAAAAACCCGACTGTTCTACTCTCGAGATTGTCGGTTCTATTTTGAGAGTTCTTTTTTCGCGCCAAGTCAAACATGGGTTTCGCTTTTTGAGAAAGAATATCGTAAGCGTCAATGCGATTTTCAGTGGCGCCCAGAGTCACGAGTAGATGTGCTGGACGAAAGTAAAATCGAGGCTCTTGCTTCCGCCGGGCTGCGTGTAATCGACCTTGGACTGGAGTCGGGCTCACCGGATCAGTTGATAAACATGGGCAAAACACGCGACCCCGATCGATACCTAAAGAGGGCAAGCGACCTAATCAGAGCTTGCAACAATCATGGTGTTAGAGCGAAGGTGAACATTCTTCTTTATCCTGGGGAGACTGAACGCTCCCTTCAGGAGACGTATCAATTCTTGGATCAGCATGAAGATTATATTTTTGGCGTCTCCACGTACCCTGTAGTGGTCTATGGCGAAGGTGAGCGCAGAAAGTACTTTGAAGGGTTGTATCGTAAGCAAGGCGCTACTGGTTTGGTCAAAACTAAAACTGTTGGTGTATGGGACGTCAATCTGTCGAAAGAAATCAATTCGGAGGAGGCTAAGTTAATTGCTACATCGGTAGCACAAAGATTCATGTCGATGAGCAATTACTTCTACCTTAAGAAGTTCTCCTATTTTCGTGAAGGCTACGGTTGGCAGCAATTCGTGGAAGATGTTTCAGCCCTACCTGATTGTCAGCTCGCTTTCGCAAGAGAAGCGCGAGTTTGACAACTGTACGCAGCCGACAGCAGGGATGCCGGGTATCACTCGGGTAACAGGAGCGTTGTGCTTGAATGCTCCGGTGTGAGATGACCTGAGATGACATGCCAAACGCAAAGATAAAGGGTTTCAATCGCTTATGCGATGGGTTGAGCCATCCCGAGACAGGGCGTACGGATCGTAAGGGTTGACCTGCCCCCCGCTGGTCCCTCGCTCATGACGAGTGTCTGCGGGTTTGGTCTTGATAGTCGTCGGTTTCGTGCTGGGCAAGCGCGCCGGGCGCGGAGCCCTCAAATTGCTCAAGCGTCGGGCGCGCTTCGACCGGTGTTTTGTTCCCGAGCGATGAGTGTGGCCTGACGGTGTTGTAATCGTAACGCCAGAGCGCCAGCTTCCGACGGGCGTCGTCCAGGGTGTCAAATATCTCCTCGTTCAGCAGTTCGTCACGCAGGCTGCCGTTGAATGACTCGATAAAGGCGTTCTGCTGCGGCTTCCCTGGGTCGATATAGTGCCACGGAATTGCGTTCTGATCGGCCCACCTCAGAATGGCCCGGCTCGTGAACTCTGTCCCGTTGTCGCTGACTATGCATCCGGGTTTACCGTAGATCCGCACCAGCGCATCCAGCTCACGCGCAACACGCGCGCCGGAGATGCTGGTGTCAGCAATCAGGCACAGGTTTTCGCGGCTGCAATCGTCTATCACTGCCAGGATGCGGAATTTTCGGGATGGGCCGAAGCTGTCAGCCAGGAAGTCCAGAGACCAGCGCGCATTGGGATACGCAGCCACCGGCATCGGGGAGCGCGTTCCACGGGCCCGCTTGCGGCCGCGCCGCCGCTTCACTGACAACCCTTCTTCCCGGTAGAGCCGATACAGTGTAAGCGGTGCGCCGATCCCACCTATTTAGCGTAATTCCATGGTAGCAGATCGTTGATCTGGCTTTGTTTGTGGCCTGCGACGATGGCAGTGACCGTATCTGTCAGATAGGCATGCGGATCGACACTGTTCAATTTGCAGGTCTCGATCAAGGAAGCGATGACGCCCCAGTTTGTGGCTCCGTCGTCGTGGCCAGCGAAGAGTGCGTTTTTGCGGTTCAGAGCTATGGGACGGATCGTGCGTTCCACTGCGTTGCTGTCCATTTCGATGCGGCCGTCGGTCAAAAACAGGCACAGCCCGTCCCAGTATTTTGCGATGTATTTGAGCGCTTCACCCAAAGGGGCTTTAGCAGACAGCCGCGCGCGGTTGGTCGTGAGCCACTCTTCAAACGCGGCGATCAACGGTGCTGATTGGTCTTGCCGTGCTGCCAATCGCACCTCGGGTGCCAGACCCCGGATATCCTTTTCGATCCGGTAGAGCGCAGCGATCTGTTTCAGCCCGTCTTCTGCGATGGGGGCAGTGCCAGATTGTGCAACTTCGTGCAGTTTGCGGCGTGCGTGGGCCCAACAGTAGGCCAGCGCAACCCTATCATCGACACGTTTGAGTAGGCGATTGTATCCCGCATACCCGTCCACTTGGAGGATGCCAGAGAAGCCTTTCAAAATGTCATCTGCATATTGGCCGGAACGCCCCGGCGCATATGTAAAAGCGACGCCCTGCGGAGCCGCTCCACACCATGGCCTTTCATCGCGGGCCAGTGCCCAGAAGTAACCAGTTTTGGTTTTACGTTTGCCAGGATCAAGCACTGGTGCTCTTGTTTCATCCATGAACAGTTTGGTTGAGCGTTTCAAATCAGCCATTAACGCATCGAAGACAGGACGGAGTTCATAGGCTGCCTTGCCGACCCATCCTGCGAGGGTGGAGCGATCCAGATCGATGCCTTGGCGGCTGTAAATCTGTGCTTGGCGATACAACGGCAAGTGATCCGCGTATTTGCTGACAAGAACATGCGCCACCGTTGCCTCTGTTGGCATACCACCAGGGATAAGCCGGGCGGGTGCGGGTGCCTGAACAACCCCATTGGTGCAGGACCGACATGCATACTTTGGGCGGCGGGTAACGATCACACGGAACTGAGCGGGGATGATGTCCAATCGTTCAGACGTATCCTCACCAATCATATGGCGCTCAGCACCGCAGCCGCAGGTCATGCTATCGGGCGCAATCACTTCTTCAATACGCAGTAAATGTTTGGGGAGTGAGCCACGGTTGGTATTGCGCGGTTTTGTCGGGCGCGATGCAGGTGGATCCACCGCGTCATCTTCAGCGTGGACCGCCGCCATCGCCGTTTCGATGTCTTCCAGCGCCAGCTCAAACTGCTCGGGATCGGCCTTCTCAGAGCGTGCGCCAAACAGCGCACGCTTGAAGTCAGCAACCAGTTTCTCCAACTGATCGATACGATCCTGCTTGCGCAGATTGCGGTCCTCTGAGGCGGCAAGCAGCGCCTTCAGGGCCTCAATATCATTAGGGAGATCGGCAGGTTTTGACATGGGGAATGACTACCATTTCCTGCACCTTAATACCCCTGCAAAAGACGGCCTGATTCATTCTGCCGCAGTCGGCGGACGCGCGGACAAAGCCCTTACTTTCCGCCAGTCCAATCCTGAGAATAGCGCTTCAAACTGGGCGTGGTTCAGCGCCATCAAGCCATCTTTGATGGCGGGCCAGGTGAAGATATGCTCCTCCAGCCTCTTGTAAGCCATGACCAGCCCGGTGCCGTCCCAATACAACAGCTTCAGCCGATCTGCCCGTTTCGAGCGGAACATAAATACGGTCCCCGTGAAGGGGTCTTTGCGTAACTCGTTTTTGACAAGCGCTGCCAGACCGTCATGACCTTTGCGGAAGTCTACCGGCTTGGTCGCCACAACGATCCGCACCCGGTTTGAAGGGAACATCATGAGGGCGCATTCAAGGCGCGAGCAATCTCGGCAATGCGCGCCGCTGATGTTCTTGCATCCAATCGCACGGTGACAGCACCACAGATCAGATCCAACGGCGACAGCTGCGCAGGTTCAGGTGCCACATCGACATCCTCGCGCACAACCAGCGTTGCAAAGCTCGGTTCTTCAGCCAAGGCAGGCAGAACCAGCTTGCCCTCCCGCGCCATGCGCCGCCATTCCGACAAATGATTGGCCCGCATGTCATACCGCCGCGCAACTGCGTCCACCGAGGCACCCTCCACCAGCGTCTCGGCCACAATTTGCGCCTTCACCGCATCCGGCCACCGGCGGTGACCACGCGGGCCCACAACCAAATCAATGTTACTGAGAAACTCCGTTGAGCGCTCCATGGAGAAACTCCCTGATAATCCATCCGTCAGGGCTGAATCTCAGATCAGAGGCTCACAAGGAAGGTGGGGGCGGCACATCGCTTACGGCTCTCGTGGTAGCGTTGGTTGTTGTAGTAATCGACGAAGGCCCCTATTTGGCGTTCGAGATCACCGGGTAGGTAGTAGTTCTCGAGCAGAACCCTGTTCTTCATGGTCTGGTGCCAGCGTTCGATCTTGCCTTGGATCTGCGGGTGGAATGGCGCGCCGCGGACATGCGTCATTTTCTGATCCTCCAACCACTTGGCCAGATCGGCTGAGATGTAGCATGAGCCGTTGTCGCTGAGCAGACGGGCCGTGTCGCCAGATAACCGGCGCTTGCCAGCTTCGAGAAATTCCTTCGACCAGCTATAATACAGGCTTTCAGCAATACCCTCCCTGCGGCATAGCACCGAGATGCTTTCCTCGCCGGGCAGGCCTGCCAATACAATGCGGATCTTTTCTTCAGCTGAATATGTC
>JAAEUI010000289.1 GCA_024227475.1 Paracoccaceae bacterium
AACTGTGTAAGCAGCCCCTCATGATTTAGCCCGGCACCCGTCCCTCGAACACGATCGAGAAAAAGTTCAGGGCGGTGGCCCAGTCCCGGATCGGCATCGACCATTTCTTGGCAGCCCCGATGATCGCCAGGTACAAGATCTTACGGACCGAGTCGTCGGTGGGGAACGCGCCCCGTTTTTTCGTCACCTTTCGCAGCTGGGCGTTGAGCGATTCCACTGCGTTGGTCGTGTAGACCACTTTCCGGATCGGTGGCGGATATCCGAAGAACGGGATCACATTCTCCCAACGATCGCGCCACGATTTCGCTGCCAGCGGATAGCGCTCGCCCCACGTTTCTTCGAACTCACCAAGGTAAGCGATCAATCTCGACCGTCTTGACAACCAACAGATCCCAAACAATCTGGTATCGGATCAGCGGCAAACTTTTCCTTCCAAAGTCGCGGCGTCAGCTCATCGACCTTGGCCGCCGGATGGGTCTCGACCCGCTGCAGCACATCCACCAGATAAGTGAACGGATCCACGCCCTGTAAGATGCAGGTCGACAGCAGACTTTGCGCGACACCCGCATATTTCGCCCCGATTTCGGTCCAACAGAACATCCAGTTTTTTCGGCCCACGGCGATGGGGCGGATCTGCCTTTCGAGGTGGTTCGTATCCAGCGGCACTTCTGGGTTTTCTAAAAACACCTTCAACGCCTTCTCGCGCTCCAAGGCATAGGCCAAAGCCTTGGTAAATGGACTGCTCGGCAGCAGGGCCTGCTCAGCCTGGAGTTTGCGCAGCCACTCAAAGAAGCTCTCGACGATCGGTTTGCTGTGCAACGCCCGCTTGACCTGCAGTTTTTCCGGGGCCAGGTGGCGTATCTCTTCCTCAACCTGGTAGAGATCGGCAATTTGCTGCAGCGCCCGGTCAGCCAGATCCTGATCCGAGACCAAGGCCTTGTCAAAACCGCGGCGAGTATGAACCCAGCAAGCGGCATGACAGGCCTCGGCGTTCTTGGCCGCGAACTGTTTGTAGGCCTCGTAGCCGTCCGTGACAAGGGTGCCAGCATACCCATCCAGCAACTCGAACACCACCGAGTGCGCGCGGGTTGGTGCAAAATGGAAAGCCACCTCATCCTGATCCCCGAACAGAGGCCAAAAATAGGCTGTATTCATTTTGCCGCGACCAGGCGGCTTTTTCTTTTTGCGGCCCGCCTTGATCGGGGTCTCATCCATGGCCAAGACCTGGCTCGCTAAAATCGACTTCATCTGGGCTTCGTAAACCGGAACCAAAAGTTCAACCGTGCGATGAACCCAGTTGGTCAGGGAACCACGACTGACGTGCACCCCGCAGGCCTTCATGCGCTGATGCTGGCGGTACAACGGAAGATGATAACGGAACTTGTCGATCAGGAGGCCGGCCAGCAGGCTGACGTCGGCAAAGCTGCGATCGAGCACCGTGTACGGCGGTGGGATGCAGTAAATCTCGTCCTGGATTGCGTCAGCCGGCGCCTTCTTTTTGTAGACCGACCGGATGAACTCGCGAACAAAGTAGGAGCCGGGCTTCTGGGCCAAGTGGCGGCTCTTTTTCTCACCGATCTTTTCGTAGTCGTCGAGATTTTCGGCTGCGATGCCAGAAGGCAGGATGATCTGCTGGACCGGTACCGAGTCGTCGAACCGCAGGTCGCCCTCGTCACCTTTGCTGCCTTTTGACCCGACACGGCGTTCGTGGCCGGGGACCTTGATCGTAGGTTCGGTGGCAATTTCGGACTCTGTCTGCTGCAACTCACCCAAGGTCAGCTGCCGACTTTCATCCGGGCTGATGTGGCGCTCGCTCTTGGCGCCGAACAGCTGACGCTTGAACCAATCGAGTTGTGTTTGCAACTCGTCGGTGCGCTTTTTCAGCTGGTCGTGTTCTTGAGCAAGGCTGGAATAATGCAGGGAAAGATCTGTGTGAGGAGCAAGCAACGACGTGATTTGCTCATGGTTCACTGATGTTGCAAGTTCCTTGTTGCTCATCAGTTACCTATATCACAAGTGCCTGCTTCCGCCAAGAACTATCCCATCTAAAATGAGTTTAAATTGTTCCGCACTGAGCTTTTGGGTGTTGTCCTGGCCGGGAAAAATAAAACGCCCCCGGTCCAGGCGTTTGGCGAACAAGGCAAACCCGGTTCGGTCCCAATATATGAGCTTCAGGTAATTGCCGCGGCGGTTGACGAACACGTAAAGACTGCCCGAGAGCGGATCTTCGATCATCGAGTCGCGGACCAGGCCGATCAGGCCATCGAAAGACTTGCGCATGTCCACCGGATCGCGCCAGGCCAGGATGCGGCGTGCGTGCACCGACTCCAACATCACAGGCCACTTTGGATGCGGAGGCGGCCGCCGCCAGGGAGATCCAGTTCCAGGGTCCACGGTGTCTCGAGGTTTGGTGTTGCTGTCGGCGGTTGCAGTTCGACAAAGCTGGGCGCGGTGGTGTTGGCTTCGGCCAACTGCTTGCGGTGCCAACGGCGGAACGAAGGTAGGGCGAGTTTTTGCTGGCGGCAGAAATCGGCGGGGCTCAGGTCGCTCTTGTCAAACCGGCGGAGAATGGCACGCCATTGTTTGGCACTGCGGCGGTTGATTTTTCTTTTGGGCGGGGTGGTTGTTTGCATGGCCGGCTCCTTGGTGTAGGTCGTAGCACCGTTCGTGGTGCCTGGACTATTTCTACACGTTCAGGAGGCGGAGGGGAAGACGGTCGAGATTGATCGCTTACGT
>JAAEUI010000290.1 GCA_024227475.1 Paracoccaceae bacterium
ATACGCTCGCGCGGGGGCTGGCAGAAAGTGTGGGAAAAGCGTTTCCGTTGGTTTCCCCATGGAGTGGCGCACTAGGCGCATTCATGACCGGAAGTAACACAAACTCTAATGTAGTGTTCGCCGCGCTGCAACTGCGCACCGCCGAGTTGTTGGGCTACAGCGCCGCGTGGATTTTGGCCGCACAAACGGCAGGGGGCGCGATTGGTTCCGTGATTGCCCCGACAAAAGTAGTGGTGGGGGCCAGCACCGCCGGAATGGTGGACAAAGAGGGCGAAGTCATCGCGAAGATGGCAGTGTACGTGGCTTTGCTGACGCTGCTTGTGGTGCTTATGGTGGGTGTAATTATCTGGTTGGTATAAAATCAAGTAAAAGAAAGTAATTCTGACCAATTTCGAGCAATTCCCTTGACGGTAGCACGTTACTAAACCGTGAAAAGGAACAGAACCTTGAAAAAAAGTGAGTTCAAAGGCACAATCCAGTGGTCACCACACCAAAGGAGTAAAGCCCATGAACCCACAAGATACATTTTGCCCTCATCTCGAATGTCCGGCAAGGGGCCAAAGCGGAAAAGGAAATATCAGGGTGCATAGTCAAGTTGAAAAGCGCTACATTTGTGATGTGTGTCAGAAAACCTTCAGCCAGACGAAAGGGACGCTCTTGTATCGCTTGCGGACGGATGCAGAGACCGTGTTCTTGGTGCTCACGTTGCTGGCCTGGGGTTGTCCGTTGAAAGCGGTCGTGCAGGCCTTTGGTTTTCACGAGAAAACGGTCAAGGAATGGTGGCGGCGTTCAGGCGAACACTGCCGGGTGGTCCACGAACACGCCATTGGTCAGAGCCAGTTGGACCTGCAACAGGTGCAAAGCGACGAACTCAAGGTGAAAGCCCAAGGCGGCTCGTTCTGGATGGCGCTGGCCATGATGGTGCCGACCCGTTTGTGGCTCGGCGGAGCTGTCAGCCCGCACCGTGACCGGAACCTCATTCAGGCGCTGGCCGACCAAATCCGGCAAATCGCCCTGTGTCGCCCGCTGCTGTTGGCCGTTGACGGTTTAGCCAGTTACGTCAAAGCCTTCCAGCGCGCCTTTCGCACGCCGCTCAAAGACGGTTCAGCAGGCCGCCCCCGGCTGATCTCCTGGCCCGACATTGCCATCGTGCAAGTCGTCAAGCGACGCACAGCCGGGCAAATGAGCATCCTGCGGCGCATTGTGCAGGGCGCGGAAGACATGATCACCAAGCTGATAGAGCAGACCCAAGGCGGCGGGGTCATCAATACGGCTTTTATCGAACGCTTGAACGCCACCTTCCGGCAACGGCTGGCGCCGCTGGCCCGGCGGACACGTCATCTCGCCCAAAAAGGCGAGACCCTGATGGCCGGCATGTTCACTGTTGGCTGTTTTTACAACTTTTGCGACAACCATCATAGTTTGCGGGTCAAGCTTTTCGTCGGCGAGCGCGGACACCGCTGGGTGCAGCGCACCCCGGCGATGGCTGCCGGTCTGACCGACCACCGCTGGACGGCAGAAGAACTGTTCCTTTTCAAGGTCCCCCCGCCCCGTTGGGAGCCGCCAAAGCGGCGAGGCAGGCCTTCAAAAGCCCTCC
>JAAEUI010000291.1 GCA_024227475.1 Paracoccaceae bacterium
ACTAAAATGGCCATTTAGATCACCTTGGCTTCGTTTTTAAGTTTGTCGACCAGCTCGGCAACAGATTTCACTTTTACACCGGCGCTGCGCTGAGGTGGCGGGTTAACGCCCAGCAGTTGCGTGTGCGCTGACAGAGTTACGCCCAGTTCGTCTGGCGTGACGGTGGCAAGTGGTTTGCGCTTGGCTTTCATAATGTTGGGTAGTGACGCGTAGCGCGGCTCGTTCAAACGCAGGTCGGTGGTAACAATCGCGGGCAGCTGCAGCGACAGGGTTTGTAAGCCGCCGTCGATTTCGCGGGTTACGGCTACGCTGTTGTCGGCGACGGAGACTTCTGAGGCAAAGGTTGCCTGTGGCATATCGCACAAGGCCGCCAGCATCTGACCGGTTTGGTTGTTGTCAGAGTCGATGGCCTGTTTACCCATGATCACCAGTGAAGGCTGTTCCTGCTCAACCACTTTGGCCAGCAGTTTTGCCACATTCAGCGATTCGGTATTTGCGGTGGACTCCACCAGAATAGCGCGGTCAGCTCCCAGGGCCAGCGCGGTGCGCAGTTGCTCCTGGGCTTCGCTGGCACCTACCGACACCACCACGATTTCGCTGGCAATGCCTTTTTCTTTCAGACGCACTGCTTCTTCAACGGCGATTTCACAAAACGGGTTAACGGCCATTTTGACGTTGGTTAAGTCAACGTCGCTGCCATCGGGCTTTACGCGGATCTTACGTTGTAGTCGATCACGCGTTTTACGGTAACGAGTACTTTCATGGTGAACTCCTATGCAGCCTGACGCTGTTTAACCAGGTTGTCTA
>JAAEUI010000292.1 GCA_024227475.1 Paracoccaceae bacterium
CGCTGCCCCCGTTGGAGGAACGCCTGCCGGAAGACGTGCTGGTGGTGCCGGTGGTCGATTCGATCGGCCAATATGGCGGGACCTGGCGCCGCGCCTTTACGGGAATCAAAGATTTTCACGCCTGGGGCCGCATTAACTATGACCCGATGCTGCGCTGGCCGCGTGATCCGAACGATCCGGTTCAGCCCGGGATTGCCAAAGCCTGGGAATGGTCGGCGGACGGCAAAGCAGTAACCCTGTTCCTGCGCAAAGGCCTGAAGTGGTCGGATGGCGCGCCCTTCAGCGTGGATGATATTCTGTTCTGGTGGGAAGCCATTGAAACGGACACGAATCTGACGGCAGCCCCACATGGGGAATGGATGGTTGGCGGAGCGCCGATGGAGCTTGAAAAAATCGACGACCTGACGCTGACGCTCAAATTTGCCGCCCCGAATGGGATGGCGGAAACCCTGGGTTTAGCATTTCACGGCAATCAGTGGCCCCTGGGCTTTGAACGCTTTGGGTTTTTCGCCCCCAGGCATTATCTGGAACAATTCCATCCGCACTACAATTCAGCACTCTCCGATTACGCCGTGTTCGAAGAAAAAGCCTTCGATTACAATGTGGAACGCCCGGTCGTCACGCCCTGGATGCTCTCCAAATGGGAAGACGGCGGCAGTGAACTGGTAATGACCCGGAATCCCTATTACTGGAAAGTCGATCCGGCAGGCAAGCAGTTGCCCTATATTGACACGGTTCACTTCGCCAGGGTGAAAAACGGCGACGCAGTGAACTTGCTGGCGATGATCGGGAAAATCGACATGCAGCAGCGGCATATTGATCCGGACAAATGGCAGGTGTATCAGGACAATGCTGAACGAGGCGGCTATCACATGGCCTTATGGAATTCGGCAGATGCGTCAGCCGTGGCCTTCTTTCCAAACCAGAGTTATGGCGATCCGAAATATCGGGAATTGATGCAGAATTTCACGTTCCGTCAGGCCTTGTCATTAGCCATAGATCGCGATCGGATCAATGAAGTCCTCAGGTCAGGTCAGGCAACTCCGCGCAACATCACGGTTATTCCGGACAGCCCCTTATATATCCCTGAATTAGAAGACTATATGACTGAATTTGTCCCTGAACAGGCCAACGCCTTGTTGGATGAAATCGGCTTGCCGGTCGGCAGCGACGGTTTCAGAACCTTCGCCGATGGTTCTCCGATCGAACTAGTGGTTGAAGTCGGCTTCATGAGTGGTTCTCGATTGAAGAGAGTTCAACTGACTATTGAAAATTGGCAGGCCTTGCGCGGTTGACACTTTTAGTAGAACACAGATCAGATTAATCTGTGTTCTATAGTACTACTTTACGACTTTTAAAATGCCCTCCACATGACGGATGGTGCCTCTTGAGGC
>JAAEUI010000293.1 GCA_024227475.1 Paracoccaceae bacterium
CTGTGACAACAACCGGCGAACCAGTGAATGCGTTGTCTGCCGTCGGTAATTCGCCGAAGCCCGGTTATCATCAATCGGGCTGGTATGATCGGTGGCAGCCTTTGCGGCACGTTCGATCAGTTCGGGGGTTAATTCTTGTCCTTCAAGCATATCCTCGGCCGAATGAGCGCGAAGAATGGTTGGCGCAACCGAACTAAGCGCAATCCGCGCCGTTGCGCATTTTCCGTCCGCCTTGGCGATCATCACCGACACTCCGGTTACGGTAATGGCATCACCCTTGCGACGGGCAAGCTTAAAAAACAAATGAGAGCTGCCGGACTCCGGTGGAGCCCAGTAAACCGAGGTTAAAAGCTCGTCAGCCTTCATCACGGTCTTTTTGTAATCAAGATAGAACCCATCGAGCGGTACGGATCGCGATCCTGACGCGCTTGTCAGTTCGACCTCTGCATCAAGGGTCAGAAGTGCCGGCACTGTGTCCGCAGAAGGTGAACCGCAACAAAGGTTACCACCCACCGTGGCAGCGTTGCGCACCATTGTTCCGGCAAAATTGTCAACCGCATGGTGAAGTGCAGGCGCAGCACTTGCCATCGCCGGATCATGCAGGACTTCAGCGATTGTGGTTCGCGCCCCAACCGTGACTCTGTCGCGTGCGTGGGTTATGTATCGAAGCTCATCTACACCAGACAAGTCTATGAACTCACGGGTTTTTTCTTTTCCCCCGCGCAAATCAGGCAATAGGACAGTGCCACCTGCCAGCGGTCTCCCGCCCCCTGTCGCCAAAAATTTCAGCGCCTCACTCAGGGTTTTGGGTTGAGATAGTTCAAATGCAGGTAGCATCAGGGTTTCTCCGATATTCGA
>JAAEUI010000294.1 GCA_024227475.1 Paracoccaceae bacterium
CAAATCGAGGCCGACTGTCTTAACTGTCATTGGGTGGCTCCTTTCCTAGCAGTCGATGACAACTGCACTTTGGCACATTCGATGCCGGTGGAGCAGGAGCCACCCACCTCATCCGCTTTGGGGAAGCGGTTCAAGGCGTGAACGCTCCCAAAAAAAAGAAGTCGGGGTTTTCCCGGCTCCTTTTCAAGTTCTCAGCTTGGGTTGTCAGGCCGCGATCAGCCCCATGCTTTCCAGCTTCAGGATTACCTGATGCGCGCAGTTGTCAACCTCCGTATTCTCGGTGTCGATCCGCAACTCCGGGCTGTCCGGCATGTCATAAGGGTCAGAAATTCCAGTGAATTCCTTGATTTTTCCTTCGCGTGCCAGTTTATAAAGGCCTTTTCGGTCGCGCCGTTCACATTCTTCAATCGACGTGGCCACATGAACCTCAATGAAAGCTCCAAAGGCTTCGACATCTTCCCGGACCGCGCGTCGTGTCGTCTTATAAGGCGCAATCGGTGCGCAAATCGCGATGCCTCCGTTTTTGGTGATCTCACTTGCGACATAGCCAATGCGGCGGATGTTGAGATCGCGGTGTTCTTTTGAAAAGCCCAGTTCGGACGACAGGTTTTTACGAACAATGTCACCGTCAAGCAGGGTTGTCGGGCGTCCGCCCATCTCCATCAGTTTGACCATCAGCGCGTTGGCGATGGTGGATTTGCCAGAGCCGGAAAAACCGGTGAAGAACACCGTGAACCCCTGTTTCGCCCTCGGTGGCCGGGTTCGGCGCAGTTCTTGGACAACGTCAGGAAACGAGAACCATTCAGGAATTTCCAATCCCTCGGCCAGGCGGCGGCGCAACTCGGTGCCTGAAATGTTCAGAACAGTCGCGCTCTCTTCCACTTCATCCGCAGGCTCATACTGGGCGCGCTCCTGCACATAGACCATGTGCTTGAAGTCCTCCATCACGATGCCCATTTCGTCCTGATGTTTGCGGAACAGATCCTGGGCTTCGTAGGGGCCATAAAAAATCTCACCCTTGGAGTTTTTGCCCGGTCCGGCATGATCCCGACCGACGATCATATGGGTGCAACCGTGGTTTTTGCGGATCAGACCGTGCCAGACTGCCTCGCGCGGGCCGCCCATGCGCATCGCCAGATTGAGCAGCGACATGGATGTGGTCGATGCCGGGTACTGATCCAGCACCGCCTCGTAGCACCGCACCCGGGTGAAATGGTCGATGTCGCCGGGTTTGGTCATGCCGACCACCGGGTGGATCAGCAAATGGCCTTCAATTTGCCTGATCGCCCTGAGCGTCAACTCCTGATGGGCGCGGTGAAGCGGATTTCTTGTTTGAAATGCAACCACCCGCTGCCAACCTTGCTGCCTGAACCAGGCGCGCAACTGGTTGGGTGTGTGG
>JAAEUI010000295.1 GCA_024227475.1 Paracoccaceae bacterium
CATGGTATTCTCCCTTGCTGGATCCGGGATCAAACCCGGTTTGCTGGGTATCTTCGTGATGGGAACCGCAGGGCCAATCGCAACCGTTGGTTCACTGGATCATCTGAACCGCTTAGAAGCGAGCCGTTTCGAAGTACTTACGGGTGTGCGGAGTGTCTTGCATCCCTTCTCCTACATCTTCCGGTAACGCCGCTTCCGCTTCGCCTGCCGAAAGCGTTGCTGCCGCAACCGCTGCCGGGGCCGAAACCGATGCAAGCTTCAGGAAATCGCGGCGACTGGTTTGGTCGCTGTCTGATTTCTTGCGCATCTGTCTTCCTCCTCTTTGCGACCGGTCCGTTCAGACCGGCCAGTGTGTTGCGGGCTCATCCCGCGCTCATTCGAAACGCCTCTTTCTCGATTTGCATAAACGCCCGCCCGGTTGCCCCGACCGACGCATAGAAAACCGAGTTCTGAGAACCCTCCAAATCTGTGAAAAAATGCTCAGCCCACGGGCCGATGTGTTTGTTGAAGAAAATAATTTGCTTGTCCAAGGGGGCCGGATCACCAAAGCGCCCGGTAATCAATCCCCCCATCATCTCCATCAGGCTGGCGATGTTGTCTTCGGGCTCATACACATTCTCGGCGCGGGTCATTCCCATTGCCATCATGTCATTGCGCAGCCCGGCCAGGGGTTTTTCGTTCAGAAAACCGGTCAGGTAATAACTTGCGTAGGGCAGCAACTCTCCGCGTCCCAGGCCGATGAACAGCGTCGTGAACTCGCTTTCCGCTGCTTTTTCGTTTGTGGCGCCCGCCACCTTGGCCAGTGCTCCGATTGCACGACCCAGGTCAGTGTCATCACCGGAAAGCGCTTCACATTTGCCAAGCAGGTCCTTCTTTGGCGGATGCGCCAGCAATGCGCCCAGAAAATCATAAAGATCAGCGCGCAGTTGGTCTTCTGCCGCGATCTGATTAACCTGTGCCGTTGCTGACATTCTTCCTCCATTTTCGGCCCGGCCGGGCCCCTTTTACTCGGTCAGGCAAATTCGAACCGCAATCGCCTCTTTGTAACCACAATACGGTTTTCATCGTCTTCGTCCGGTGACAAAAATTCAGCGGGCGCTGGCTCTGACGCCTCTCGGACTATCGTTTTTGTGTCTGTCTTGTCCGCGGCATCACCCGGTGTTTCCAAGGTTACTTCACCACTCTCGGCTTCGGCATGCGGACCGGACTCTTCCTCGGCTGCGACCGCATCGCGCTTGGCCATTTCGAGGAGGTGCCGGGTCATGCCTTTGCCAACCTGATAGGCGGTTTGCAGGTTCTCAATCACCGTCGCGCTGTCGGTGAAATCGTCTCCGTAATCGAGCAGATCATCCAGATTTGCCAGCGCCGGATTGCTGAGCCAAAGCCTGCGCAGGGCCCGCCTCCGAATGCGCTCCGGTACCGCCTTGGCCATAAAGGCCGTGAAATCATCGCCTGCCCTCAGAGTATCGGGGTCGGGTAGTTTCAGCTCGTTGAGAATTTCATCGTCGGTTTTTTCTTCGAGCCGCGCGTGCTCTTCCGCCAGAACAGCGGCATCGCCTTCGCGTTTTTCCAACTCGGCTTCGGCCCGAACACCCGCCTTGCGGCGCGACCAGAAATCCTGCGGTTTGTTCAATGGACCGGCTCCCGCTTCTGTGGTTGCGGCGCGCGATAGACATCCGACAACTGGGTGATCCTTGGATCGCCCTTACCATCTTCCACCAGATCGACCCGCTTCTTGTCCCGCTTCCGCTTGACGAAAACCTCGTCCTCATGATGGGCCTGGGCAAAATCGCGAACCCAGGCGACAAGCCCCTCGGGCATCGGCACCTGTTCGACGATTTCCTCACCGGTATCCATATAATCCTGCGCTTCGTAAGGCGAGGCCGTGGCCAACAGAACGCTGATCTCTTCCAGGGCGTCAGGACCATCCGCATCGCGCAGCACCACATAGACCGCGGGAACCTGCGCTGACAGGCTGTTCAGATACGCTTCGGTATCAGTGTGAAACAGTTCCAGCTCGGTCGTTGTGGCGTGGTATTCGATCGCGTCACCTTCGGTTCGCAAAACCCGCCATTCAGCCGGGCCAGCACCGGGTAAAACACCAACCACTTTCCAAGACCACTTTGACCAGCGCGTTACACCCGGCGTCTTCCGGATCACGATCCCAAGCGGCATCGATTGGTGGTCTGGTGGCATGGTTTCGATTATCTCCCTCGCCAACTTTTCCCGGTGAGTGAGAAAATCTGGCTCCCCTCCAGTATGACTGCAAAGCCACCATCCACCAAAGAGAAACTGCTCCTGCCCTTGATTTGTGACCTCGGGGTCAGGGAAAGTGGACATTTTGTCCTTAGGGGATTTTGGGCCAAATTCAGGCAGGGACGAATTGTCCACTGCGCTGGATTTCCAAGTGAATCGGTCGGAGACAACACGGAGAATTCACCGCGAATCATTTGCCGGTTTTGGAAATGGCAAACCGCGGTTTCATTCGGCTATTACACCTTTACGTGCCGCCGGTTTCGTGACTACTAAAGAGAAGGAATCAGCTTTGTCGAAGCTGGGCAATCTCGACACTCGGGAAGGGTGGTAATGTCTAAGCAACTGATTTTATGTGATTGTTTGGGAACGCAGACAATTGACAGAAATCTTATTTCAGACACCTGCGGGGTGGAGTGTTCGCAGGTCCATTCCAACCTGTGTGGCAAGGAATCTGCAGCGGCAGCAGCTGCAATTACCACTGGCGAAGCAGTGATTGCCTGCATTCAGGAGCACGCGCTGTTCGAGGAATTGGCCGAAGATCTAGGCGTCGCAGCGCCGCAATTCGTAGACATCCGAGACCGCGCGGGCTGGTCCGAAAACAGCTCCGATACGGGCCCCAAGATGGCAGCTCTGATCGCTGATGCCCTGCGTCCGCAACCACAAGTGAGGGCTCTGGATGTGGTGGCGGAAGGCCTGTGTCTGATACTCGGAAAACCAGAGATTGCCTTGCGTGCGGCGGTTCAATTATCCGACACGCTCAGCGTCACGGTTTTACTTGCTGA
>JAAEUI010000296.1 GCA_024227475.1 Paracoccaceae bacterium
CCTCCTGCCACGGCCGCCGCTACCATTATTCTGACACTGGCGGTTGCGGATTGCGTCCATCTGCTCAGTACATTGTATTACCACATGCGTCATGGGCGATCAAAACAGGAGGCAATCGTTGAGAGCCTGCGGATCAACTTTCAGCCGGTGTTTCTCACCAGCCTTACCACCGCCATCGGTTTTCTTACAATGAATTTCAGCGATGCGCCGCCGTTTCGTAATTTGGGCAATATCACTGCCATGGGCGTGGTCTGGGCCTTTATCTTCTCGGTGACGCTGCTGCCCGCGCTGATGATGGTGCTGCCGGTGCGGGTAAAGCTCAGGCAGGCGGGCCGGGTCCATCCAATGGACCGTTTTGCCGAATTCGTTATCCGCCAGCGCAAGCTGTTATTCTGGGGTATGGGTAGTGTGATCCTTCTGCTGCTGCTGTTTATTCCAAAGAATGAGTTGAACGATGAATTTGTCAAGTATTTCGATACATCTGTTCCCTTTCGCGTGGATACCGACTTTAC
>JAAEUI010000297.1 GCA_024227475.1 Paracoccaceae bacterium
AAAATTCCCGCGTCAGCTTGAACACCACCGGACTCAGCAGGATCAGCGCAATGAGATTGGGAATAGCCATTAAAGCGTTCAGCGTGTCTGCCAGCAGCCAGATAAAACCGAGATTGGCGATGGCACCGAGTGGCGCGGCCAAACACCAGAGAATACGAAATGGCATGATAGACTTTACGCCGAACAGATATGCCACGCACTTTTCACCGTAGAAAGACCAGCCGAGCATGGTCGTGAAGGCAAAAACCGCCAGCGCAATGGTTACAACATGCGCGCCGATACCCGGGATAGTGGTTTCGAATGCGGCGGAGGTCAAGGATGCCCCGGTCTCACCCGAAGTCCAGGCGCCGGAGGAGATGATCGCCAGCCCGGTGATACTGCACACGATGAGTGTATCGATGAAGGTACCCAGCATGGCAACCAGCCCCTGGTTTATGGGACCCTTGGTTTGCGCCGCGGCATGAGCGATCGGCGCGCTGCCCAGGCCGGCTTCGTTGGAAAAAACACCGCGAGCAACACCGAAACGTATGGCCGCCCAGACGGCCGCACCGGCAAAACCGCCGGTTGCTGCTGTCGGGGTGAACGCGTGAGTAAAAATCAAACCGAAAGCGGCCGGTATTTCAGCAGCATTGATGGTCAAAACCACCAGGCCCGCCAACAGGTAGGCAATTGCCATGAGCGGCACCAGCTTGCCGGCGACCTGCGCGATACGCTTGATCCCGCCGAGAATAACCGCACCCACCAGCACCATTAATACGACACCGGTCGTCCAGGTCGGGATACCGTAGGAAGAATTGAGTACATCGGCGACTGAGTTGGCCTGTACCGTATTGCCGATACCGAAACCGGCGATCGCCCCGAATCCGGCAAACGCCGACGCCAACCAGAGCCATTTTTTACTCAGGCCATTTTTGATATAGTACATGGGGCCGCCAACGTGGTTACCGAGCTCGTCGACTTCACGGTACTTCACCGCGCAGACCGCTTCAGCATACTTGGTGGCCATACCGACCAGCGCCGTACACCACATCCAAAACAACGCTCCCGGTCCGCCCAGAAAAATCGCGGTCGCAACCCCGGCAATATTGCCAGTACCAATAGTGGCGGAAAGAGATGTCATCAAGGCATTGAACGGGCTGATTTCACCCTTCCCGCCACTAGGCGGTGTCCGCCCCTTCCATAACAGACTAAAGCCGAAACCGAGTTTCCGAATCGGCAAGATCTTGAGACCGACCTGCAGGAATAGACCTGTGCCAAGAATAAGCACCAGCATCAAAGGGCCCCAGACTACACCGTTGATTGCGTTTACTATGTTAGTGAGCGCTTCCACGAATCGTTTCCTCCAAATTATTGTGTATCCCGCATAACCAGCCGCCGCGAATCACCATGCAGACAAACCTTGAATAAAACGGGTTTTATGTTATTTAAGTTATTTAGCGCCGTTATGGCGTGCTATTCAGGTGGCGCCGAGAGCGCCGGGTTATTTTGTATTCTGATGACCAATCCGCACACGAACGTTCGATGTGGCTGGACAAGCAATCACCGAATGACCAACACCGGGCATTCAGCGTGGCGAACCACCTTTGCCGCATTGGGGCCGAGCAGAAAATCTTTCAGTTCGGGCCGGTGGGACGCCATGACGATCAGATCGATATCAATCTCCTTGGCAAATTTCACAATCTCACTGTAGACAGAACCCTGGCGAACATGCTGTTCGGCCTCCACCCCTGCGGGAACCTGCGCTGCGATCAGCTGCGCCAGTTTCGATGTAGCGTGCGCAATCATCTTGGCGCTGTAGTCCTCCGGAAGCCAGGTGAGCTGCGGCGGCTCCTCGGGAACGATGG
>JAAEUI010000298.1 GCA_024227475.1 Paracoccaceae bacterium
AGCCGTGCCGGGGCTTGTTCGATTGGGTAAAAACTCATGAGACTTTCCCTCCCAGGGATTGATTGCAGTCGTGTTCGCGCGATTGAAACGGCAAAAAAACGATTCCTGTCAAGCCTTCCGTCCTATGCCATTTCGCCACATGGAACCTATGCCTATTCGTTATCGCCTCCGCTCCGGCGACTGTCGATCCGGGCCGAGAAGTAGAATGCAATCGCCTGAGATCGATTTTTCACATCGAGTTTTTCATAGAGGTTTGAGAGGTGAAATTTCACCGTATTCACCGAAATGCCGAAGCTTTCCGCCAGCTCCTTGTTGGTGCGCCCCTCGGCCAGCGCATCAAGCAGTGCCCGCTCGCGTTTGGTCAGCTGGAAAATCGGATCGGCCTGCAACTCCCTGACATCCAGAAAAGGAAACACCATCTTGCCTGCCGCAACCTCGGCCACGGTGTTCAGCAACTCCTGAACCGTACCTGAGCGCGGGCAAAATCCGGCGGCCCCCGCGGTCAGCGCCCGGCGTGGGATATCCCGCCTGTCGGCGTCCGAATACACCACAACCCGCGGCGCATTTTCCTGTTCGCGCAGGAATTCAATCACCCGCTGCCCGCCGAGCAGCGGCAGATTCCAGTCAATCACACCAACCCGGACCGACAGACGCATGGTGGTCGACAGAAAGTCTTCTGCAGTTGCAAGAGTTGCGACCAGTGAAAAGCGCGGATCACGGGTGAATTGTTCTGAGAGGGCCGAAAGAATCAATGGATTCGGATCAGCCAGAACGACATCGATCGGGCCGGATTGCGATGAAAAGGATGCCATGAATATCCCGTCCCATGTGAAATTGTTAGAAATGGGTGGGAAAAACCTACCCATTAAATGGGCATACAACGGCATACCAACCTAAATCAAGGCTAAAGTGTAGGTATATTACTATCCGTTTGGATACCCATAAGCGGTAGTTCGGTGTGTTGCGCCGAATCCGCCACTACGTCAGGCTTAACCCACGAATAACGCTGATCGTGCATCGACAGCCGGGAGGACAAACATGGATATCCACGAATATCAGGCCAAAGAGATACTCAGCGCCTTTGGCGTCGATACGCCGCGCGGTGGGCTGGCCTACAGCCCGGAACAGGCGGCCTATCGCGCCCGCGAACTGGGTGGCAACAAATGGATCGTCAAGGCCCAGGTCCACGCCGGTGGCCGGGGCAAGGTTGGTGGCGTGCAACTGTGCGAAACTGACCAGGAGGTTCAGGATGCCGCCTCCAAAATGCTGGGCCGCAAGCTGGTCACACACCAGACCGGCCCGGAAGGCAAAGGCGTTTACCGCCTTTACGTCGAGGGCGCTGTTCAGATCGACCGCGAAATCTACGTTGGCTTCGTGCTCGACCGCACTACCCAGCGGATCATGATCGTGGCCTCGGCCGAAGGTGGCATGGAAATCGAAGATATCTCTGCAAATCGTCCGGATTCGATTGTCCGCGCCGTGATCGACCCTGCTGTTGGCCTGCGCGAATTCCAGGCCCGCGAAGTTTCCTTTGCGCTCAAAGTCGAACCGTCGCTGACCCAGCAGATGGTGCGCACGCTGATGGGCTGTTACCGCGCTTTTCGCGATCGTGATGCTACCATGGTTGAAATTAACCCGCTGGTGATCACTGGTGACAACCGGGTCGTGGCGCTGGATGCGAAGATGACTTTTGACGACAACGCCCTGTTCCGCCACCCAGCGATTTCAGAGCTGCGCGACAAAAGCCAGGAAGACCCGCGCGAAAGCCGTGCTGCCGACCGTGGCCTGTCCTACGTCGGGCTGGAAGGCAAAATCGGCTGCATCGTAAACGGTGCCGGTCTTGCCATGGCCACGATGGACACCATCAAGCTTTCCGGTGGCGAACCCGCCAACTTTCTCGACATTGGCGGCGGCGCCACGCCCGAACGCGTCGGCAAAGCTTTCCGGCTGGTGAAATCCGACGACAAAGTTCAGGCGATTCTGGTCAATATCTTTGCCGGGATCAACCGCTGTGACTGGGTGGCTGAGGGCGTCGTGCAGGTGTTGCGCGAAGAGCCGGTCGACATACCGGTTGTTGTCCGCTTGTCAGGGACAAACGTCGAAGAGGGCCAGAAAATCCTTGCCGAAAGTGGCCTTCCGATCATCCGGGCGGCGACGTTGAAAGAGGCAGCCGACCGTGTGGTCGAAGCCTGGCAAAACGAAACCAAAGCATAAGGGAGGCGATGTCATGGCTATACTTTTAGACGAAAACACCAAAGTCATCGTGCAAGGCATCACGGGCAAAATGGCCCGGTTCCACACCAAGGAAATGATGGAATATGGCACCAATGTTGTCGGGGGCGTTGTCCCGGGCAAAGGCGGTGAGATCTGCGAAGGTGTGCCGGTGTTCAACACCGTGCGCGAGGCCGTTGCCGCAACCGGCGCTGAGGCAACGCTAGTGTTCGTTCCCCCGCCCTTTGCCGCAGATTCGATCATGGAGGCAGCAGACAACGGCATCCGCTATGCAGTCTGCATCACCGACGGTATCCCGGCGCAGGACATGATCCGCGTGAAACGCTACATGAAGCGCTACAGAGAGGCGAACCGCATGGTTCTGACTGGCCCGAACTGTGCTGGCACAATCTCTCCGGGCAAGGCGTTTCTTGGTATCATGCCGCCGCATATCTTTGAAGAAGGTCCGGTGGGCATTGTTGGCCGTTCGGGAACCCTCGGGTACGAGGCCGGTTCACAGTTGAAGGACCTCGGCATCGGTGTATCGACCAGCGTCGGTATCGGCGGGGATCCGATCAACGGATCGTCTTTCAAGGATATTCTCATGCTGTTCGAAAACGATCCGGACACCACCCATGTGGTTCTGATCGGTGAAATCGGCGGTCCGCAGGAAGCCGAAGCTGCTGAGTACATCCGCGATCACATGACCAAACCGGTCGTCGCATATATTGCTGGTCTGACCGCGCCAAAAGGGCGGACCATGGGCCATGCGGGCGCTATTATTTCTGCCTTTGGCGAAAGCGCGTCGGAAAAGGTTGAAATCCTTTCTGCTGCGGGTGTGACGGTTTCGGAACACCCTTCGACGATTGGCGAGAAAGTTGCGAGCCTGATGTAAAAACAAAAGGTGCAGGGGGGCCTCCCATCCCCGGCAACTAGAGCACTTCTGGTTCAGTTTGAACCGGAAACACTCTAACTGGAAACGAGCGGTTCGACTTGGGCCGCTCGTCTTTTTTTTGGTCAGGAATGAGCAATTTGAATTTGCTGCACTCCAAGGCGCCCACCTCAAATAGAATGCAAACACACCAAAAGCGTTCTGCTCACCCAAAGGCTCTGCCTGATGAAATGAACATCAATGGCCGAGTCTGTGCCGAGAAAGACTTCCCCTGGGCGTTCTCCGGACTTGCTCAATCGGGGCATCTGTCACATCTTGAAGTCCAGACTATAATTTTGCCCGCTACCCTGACAGCGGACCTACGGAGAGCGGTCTAAATGGACGCACCATCAACCCACGCCCTGCGGGACCAGTTTATTCAGGGCATGAGCCATGCCGCATGTACCGTTAACATTGTGACAACGGACGGTCCGGCGGGGAGAGGTGGAATAACGGTTTCAGCCATGTCTTCGGTTTCGGCGGACACGCCCAGACCGACCCTGCTTGTCTGTGTGCATCACAGGAGCCCGGTGGCGGAGACCATTTTGAAAAATGGCGTGTTTTGTGTCAATGTCCTGAAAGACGATCAGGCTTACATTTCCGACACTTTTGCCGGGCGCTACAAGGATCAGATCGCTGACAAATTCGATTGCGCCGAATGGCAGGTCATGCAAACCGGCGCACCGCGGGTCATTGATCCTCTGGTCGGGTTTGACTGCCGGGTGGTGTCCTCGGAACTGGTCGGCACCCACTACGTGTTTTTTGGCGAGGTGGTGGATTTGTTTTTGGCTGGTCACGGGTATCCGCTGATTTATGCCAATCGAGCTTACGGTTCGGCCTGGCGGATTGAGGCGGCAAAGTCCATCGCTGCAGGCAAAGAGGCCGATGGACGCACACTAAAAGTGGGCTGTTTTCACACCTTCGGTCCGTTCATTCTGCCCGAAATGCTCGGGCGTATGGCGGAAACTGGTGGCGATCTCAAGGTTGATCTGGTGGAGGGAGATCAGCGGCGGGTGCAGGAAAGCCTGCTGGCCGGTGAAACCGAAGTTGCACTGCTTTATGATCTTGACCTGTCGCTGGAACTAAAGACCGAAGTGCTGACCCATCTGCAGCCCTATGTTCTGCTGCCTGAAGGCCATGCGCTGGCGGCCAAGTCGCTGATCGAACCGCGTGATCTTGCGGATCATCCAATGGTCCTGCTGAACGCCCAGCCCAGCCGCACCTATTTCCAACGCATTTTGACTGATGCCGGCATAACCCCGCGCGTCGCGTTTCGTTCTCAATCCCTTGAAATGGTGCGCGGTATGGTGGGCCATGGTCTGGGGTATTCCATTTTGGCCGCTAAACCAGCAGCGCCGATGACTTATGACGGCAAAGCGCTGATCACCCGGCCGCTTGTCAGTGACACCGAGCCGAGCCGCATTGTGCTGGCTGTCAGAAAAGACATGAAGCTGTCAAAGGCAACCGAGCAGTTCACCTGGTTCTGTCGCGACTTCTTCGACCTGGACGCCTGATGACGGTGAAAAGACAGTGGCCGATTCAGGCGTCTGCAAATTGAGTACCAAAGAGT
The DNA here is from genome assembly GCA_024227475.1 of Paracoccaceae bacterium. Taxonomy (GTDB): domain Bacteria; phylum Pseudomonadota; class Alphaproteobacteria; order Rhodobacterales; family Rhodobacteraceae; genus Amylibacter. Next base: position 4,713 of record JAAEUI010000298.1, read on the forward strand.
TTCGGCTTTTACTTGAGTCACAAGTGAAATCCGAAACTATCACGTTATCAGCATCATAAACTGGCGATTTCCACATCAGCTTGTCTCAAGTTAATGTAGAAACGCTTTAGACAGATCCATCAAATCGTCTGATCATAATCTCCTACGCTCGGCTCCGTCCGGATCACCGCGTCAAGATCAGCGAATATGCTGCGCATTTCCGCGGCGCTTTCCGGGCTTTCGCAGACCACCACCAGATTGGGCGTGTTGGACGAGGCCCGCACCAGCCCCCAGCCGCCGTTGTCAAGCTGCACCCTGGCGCCATTAACGGTCACCACTTCAGATATCGCTCGCCCGCCCAAGGTTCCGCCGTCTTCGGCCAGGTTTACCAGCTTGGCGACCAGCCGCTCCAACACCTGATACTTCTCCTCGTCAGCGCAATAGGGCGACATGGTGGGGGTGGCGTAGGTTTTGGGCAGGGCGCGGCGCAGGTCGGACATCGACATATCCGGGTTGCGGTCCAGCAGTTTGCAGATTTCCACCGCCACGCGCATGCCACAGTCGTAGCCCCGGCCGATCGGTTTGGCCAGAAAGTAGTGCCCGGATTTCTCAAAACCTGCCAAAGCGCCCAGTTCATGTACCCGTCGTTTCATGTGGCTGTGCCCGGTCTTCCAGTAATCGGCTTTCGCTCCGAGCGCCTGCAAATCCGGGTCACTGGCATAAAGCCCGGTGGATTTCACATCCGCAACAAAGGTTGCGCCGGGATAAAGTTTCGACAGGTCCCGCGCCATAATCACGCCAACCTTGTCGGCAAAAATCTCTTCGCCTTCATCATCGACAACGCCGCAACGATCGCCGTCCCCATCAAACCCCAGCGCCAGATCGGCGCCGCTTTCATTCACTGAGGTGGCCATGTCATGTAGCATTTCCATGGCTTCGGGGTTCGGGTTGTAGTTTGGGAAGGTATAGTCGAGCCGGTTGTGTGACGGCACCACTTCCACCCCAATCCGCTCCAGCACTTCCGGTGCAAAGGCGCTTGCCGTGCCGTTGCCGGTGGCGCAGACCACGCGCAAGCGACGGGTCATTTTGAAATCGCCGCAAAGATCGTCGATATAGGCGTCCCGCACGCCGTCAACCCGCTCATAAGAGCCGCCATCTCGCGCCACGCCTGCACCGTTCAAAACAATATCGCGCAGGCGGCTCATTTCGTCAGGTCCATGGGTGAGGGGGCGTTGAAAGCCCATTTTCACGCCAGTCCAGCCGTTGGGGTTGTGCGACGCTGTCACCATGGCCACCGCAGGGGCATCAAGATGAAACTGGCTGAAATAGGCCATCGGCGAAACTGCCGGGCCAATGTCGCGCACCCGGATTCCGGCCTGCATCAGCCCCAGCATCAGCGCGTTTTTGATGGTCAGTGAATAGTCGCGATAGTCATTGCCAACTGCGATGACCGGATCAATGCCGGCCTCGAACATCTGCGTGCCTAGCCCCAGCCCAAGCGCGGTAATACCCGGCAGGTTGATATCATCGGGGTATTTCCAGCGCGCGTCATATTCGCGGAAACCGGTTGGTGCGATCATCGCTTCGCGCAAAAAATCCCAGGTGTTCTGCGCCACAGCAGGTTGCGGTTTGGTCAACGGGGTACTCCTGAATTGCTAATGGGTCAGATGCGGATCGGGTCTGCTTTAGCAAGTTTGTCGAAAGTCATTAAGCTGGCAATAAGTGCAGGCATTTGATTAAGCGGGATCATGTTCGGGCCATCAGACGGGGCGTTGTCCGGTTCTTCATGTGTTTCGATGAAGACCGCGGCAACGCCGAGGCTAACAGCTGCCCGGGCCATGACCGGTGCAAATTCGCGTTGACCGCCCGACGAGCCGCCTTTGCCGCCGGGTTGCTGCACCGAATGGGTTGCGTCCATCACCACCGGATGGCCGGTTTGCGCCATTTGGGGCAGGGCGCGTAGATCGGCGACCAGCGTGTTGTAGCCAAACGAAGTGCCGCGCTCGCACAGCATCACCCGTTCGTTGCCGGTGGAAGTGATTTTTTCGAGAACGTTGGGCATTTCCCAAGGCGATAAAAACTGCCCCTTCTTGACGTTGATCGCCGCCCCGGTTTCACCCGCCGCCAGCAGCAGGTCAGTCTGACGACACAGGAAGGCGGGGATTTGCAGGACGTCCACAACCTCGGCCACCTGCGCACATTGATCCGGCAGATGCACATCGGTCAGAACCGGGCAGCCGAGCTTTTCCTTTACATCCGCCATCACCTGCAACCCGGCGTCGGTCCCCAATCCGCGCTTGCCTGACAGCGAAGTGCGGTTGGCCTTGTCAAACGAGCCCTTGAAGATGAACCCGGCGCCAGCGTCGGTGCAGGCCTTTTGCATGGCCCGGGCAATCATCAGCGCGTGTTCGGAGCTTTCAAGCTGGCAGGGACCGGCAATAACAGTGAGGGGCTGGTCGTTGCCAACCGTTACATTTCCAACCGAGAAATCTATCATGTCTATGTGCTGACCTGTTCGCGAAGAATACTCACTGTCAGTGAGATCATCAGGTAGATACCAGCAAAAATCACGATTGCCAAAAGGGTATTTTCAAATGCCCGGGGGTAGCTCGCTTTGTCCGGCAGAACCGGCGCTACCCCCATCGACAAGTAGCGGGTCTGGCGGTTGGCCTGGACCCGCGCAGCCTCAAGACTTTGCAGGCTGGCAGCGAGCAATTCCTGGCGCAGCGCCAGACTGGTCTGTGCTTTGGTCAGTTCGGCGTTGATGTTCACGATCGAGTTTTTGTCTGTGCCGCCTCGGGTAACCAGCGATTGCTTTTCTTCCAGTTTGATTTGAAGGAGTTCGATTTCCCGCTCCAGAACCCGCAGTTTGGTTCGGTTCGGGCGGGTATTGTCCTTCAGTTGCGCCAGTTCCAGTTGCTTTTGCAGGATCTGGTCTTCAAGGGCACCGATCTGGGACATCAGCAGGCTGAAGGAAGCGTTGGGATCAAATGTGTTTAGCTGACGCTGCAGGTCTGACATGCGTTCAAGCGCCAGTTCCATTTTGACCTCTGCAGTTTCATAGCTTTCCTGAGCTCCCCGCATCTGATCACTGCGTTTGCGTTCGGTCAGACTGTCGACTTGCTCTTCCGCGTAACCAATCAGTGCTCGGGAAATGTTCAGTGAGCTTTCCGGAGTTGGGGCGATCACCTCCATCTTGATCACGCCTTCGGTCGGGTCAAAGCCGATGATAATCTTTTTCTTGTAAACACCATAGGCGTCTTCGTTGGCTGCGTCTTCGTCAAGACGCTGCAGAACATCCACCTCGTCCCCTTGGAACAAGGCCCGGAATCCCGGATTTTCGTCCAGCCGCAACATGGCGTCGCGTGAAGTAAGATAGCCCTGAACCGTGATGGAATCGGTCGCCGTGGCAAAAGGTGATCCCGAGAGGAGGCCACCGCTGGCCGCGCCGCCAGGCGCGTCGGCTTGTTGGATGACGAACTCTGAATATGTCGCGTACATCGGTGTGGCGACACGGTAATAGTAATAGCCGGCAAGAATGCTGGGCAGCATAACGTAGCAGGCGAGTTTGACAAACAGAACGGCCAGACGCTGGCGGCGGCGCCTGACCAGTTCCACCTGGATTTTTCGCACTTCGCGTTCGCGGGTGTCGTCGTCTATGACCGGCGGCTGGAGTCCTGAGTCTGACATCTGTGATTTGCGAACCGTTGCTGGCAGAGCCACCGGCTGGCCGGCTGCTGCACCGCCGACCTCCATCATGTCACCCCGGTTGAAGGGATCAATGCCGCGGTTGCGCAGCAGGCGGACGGCATCAAGGTCAGAGGTCGGGTGAATCCCGTGCTTTTGTGCCAGACGCCGGGCAATGCGCAATTGCCGTCCGGTCAGGTTTTCCTGTTTGATGGCATCAATTTCTTCACGGGGCGACAATATCCGGTTTACCGGTTCCTCAGGTTCGGCGTCTTGAGAACCGGTGTTGGCGGCTTGCGGCTGGTCCTGAGTGTTGGCGACGCGATTGCGAACCGCAGCACCAATCCGCGATTTCAGGTCTTGCGGACGTTTGGGGGTGGCATCCAGTGTCTGATCTTCCGCCTCGGCCAGCCGACCAGCCACCGAACGCAGAATACGAAATTTTTTTGAGCTATTGGGCATAGTCGTATACCTGCTTTGCCTCTTCAAGAGAGTTGTATATGTTCAGGCGGCCATCGCGTAGGACCGCTGCGTTTCGACAGAATCTTTCCAGGACATTGGCTTGGTGCGACACAATCACGACGGTGGAATTCTTCAGCCTTTCGCGCAGCACCGAACCGGCCTTGCGATTAAATTCAGCGTCTGTTGATTGGGGCATGCCCTCGTCAATCAGATAGATGTCAAAATCCAGCGCCAGCAGCAGAGCCAACGAAAACCGTGCTTTCATGCCCTTGGAATAGGTGGCGATGGGCATTTCGAAATATTCTTCCAGCCCGCAAATGTAACGGCAGAACGCCTCAACGTAATCCGGGTCCAGTGAATACAGCCGCGCGATATAGCGGGAATTCTCCACCGCGTTGAGTTTCGGCATAACCCCACCCATGTAGCCAAGTGGGAATGAAATTTTTGATGTTCGCCGGATTTCGCCCTCGTCGGGTTTTTCAAGACCGGACATCATGTTGATTAGAGTGGTTTTGCCGGTGCCGTTGGGGGCGAGGATGCCAAGGCTGGTGCCGATTTCGATCGAGAATGACGCCTGGTCAAGAATAACCTTGCGTTGTTGGCCAGTCCAAAAGGACTTGCTGACATTCCTGAACTCAAGCATCTGGGTCAGACCCCGATATTACCTCAGACATCGCGTTTTGCCGCGGACTTATGTGGCGCGAATGTGCCTGCGCGCCTTGTTATTCTGTGCAATATGGCTTTTTTCCCTAGCCAATTGCAATGGTGTTATAGCGTAACAGGGTAATAACCGCCAAACCGTTACTCAGTTTTGTGCCGCCCCCGGTACTCTGGAACAGAACTGCGTACAATTTTCCCTAAAATGTGACGCGTTTGCCGGACCTGTAAGGATCGTCGCCGTTTCCCAAATTGTCGTTTGATTGGGTTGCATCCATTTCAAGGAACCGGTTAATATTGTTTGCGCGAAACAGCTGCGACAAGGGCAATTTGCCACCTAACGCAGGACAACGGGAAGGGACAAGCCAAGTGAGAGTGGTTGTGACAGCCCTTATTCTGTTTTTGCTGTGGCTTTTGATGTCGGGCATCTACAAACCGATGATAATCGGGTTCGGCGCGGTCGCATCGATTGTCGCGGTTTACGTCGGACAGCGCATGGATCGGGCTGACGGTGACCGGGTCGCGTTGCTGCTTTCACCATTGAAATTTCTGGGTTATCTCGGCTGGTTGATGATTGAGATTGCCAAATCCAATATCGCAGTGACCCGAACTATTCTGACCCAGAAAATGCCGATCCGGCAGAATCTTTTCAGGGTTCCCTCGTGCCAGAGATCAGAACTTGCTCAGGTGATATTTGCCAATTCCATAACCCTGACGCCCGGAACAATTACTGTTGAAACCGAAGAAAATGATTTCTGGGTTCATGCCGTGTCGTTTTCAGAGGACGATCACGAGGCGCTGGCCGACATGGGTGCGCGGGTTGCGGCCATTGAGCCCGGGGGGGCAGCCTGATGTTTCTTCTTGCGGCACTCGCGCTGTTTGCCGCTATGGCCTTGGTGTTGTACCGGCTTTACGCCGGACCAACGCTCTATGATCGTGTGCTGGCCGCGAACTCCTTTGGCACCACAACTGTGCTGTTCATTGGGGTGATAGGGTTTCTGACAGGGCGCCCTGATTTCCTGGACATCGCTTTGCTTTACGCTCTGATCAATTTTGTCGGCACTATCGCGGTGCTGAAGTTCTTCCGATACCGAGCCATTGGAGACATTCCGCAAGTGCCTGACCGGGAGGTGGGATCGTGACACTGTTGGTCGACATATTGAGCTGGATTCTGATCGTCGGTGGCAGTTTCTTTACTGTGGTCGGGGCCATTGGCACGGTGCGGTTTCCCGATTTCTGGTCACGTCTGCACGCTGTTTCGGTAGCCGACAGTGGCGGTATGCTGCTGCTGATAGCCGGCATGTGCCTGCAAGGCGGGTTTACACTGGTGACGGTTAAGCTGATTCTGATTGGTATCTTTCTGTTTATCACCGGGCCAACGGCGACCCATGCGGTGGCCAATGCCGCGCTGGTGACAGGCCTGCGTCCTCGTGTTGCGCGCGATATTGAGGCGGTGGAATTGCCGCCCTATTCTGACGTGCCGGATCCAAGGGGCTGAGCGATATGATCGAGACCCTTATCAACATCGCTCTGTTTGCCATGCTGGTTTTTACCGCTCTGGCCATTGTTCGTATGGACCGGTTGTTTGCCGTAGTGATGTTGTCCGGCGTTTTCAGCCTGCTCTCGGCGATGTTGTTTGTGACACTTGACGCCGTGGATGTGGCCTTCACCGAGGCCGCTGTTGGTGCCGGGATATCGACCGTTCTGATGCTGGGGACAATTGCCCTGACCGCGCGCCGCGAGAAAGCGCCTTCACATTCTTCTGCTGTACCACTTGTGGTGTGCGTGGTGACCGGTGCGGTTCTGGTGTACGGCACGCTGGACATGCCGAATTTCGGTGATGCAAAAGCCCCTGCCAACCTGCACGTGGCACCAGATTATCTGCATGATTCAATTGAAGAAATAGATGTTCCAAACGTGGTAACCTCCATTTTGGCCAGCTATCGCGGATACGACACGCTGGGCGAAACCGCCGTGGTGTTCACTGCTGGGATCGGGGTGCTGCTGATCCTCAGCGGCTTGCGGCGGCGGCGTCGGTATCTTGATGAGGACGAGGACACCTGATGCGCCACCACCTGATCCTCCGCGTCGTAACCAAGCTGCTGGTCGGCACCATCATCCTGTTTGCCTTTTATGTGCAGTTTCACGGCGATTTCTCTCCCGGCGGCGGGTTCCAGGCCGGAGTGATTATGGCGGTGGCCTTCATTCTTTATGGCGTGGTGTTTGGATTGCGGCATGTGCAGTCGGTTTTTCCCATTTGGCTGGTGCACAAACTGGTGGCGTTGGGTGTGCTGATCTACGCCGGAACCGGCGTTTGGAACATGGTCTTGGGCTATGAGTTTCTGCACTACGGATCGTTTAATCCGCATCACATGAGTCACGGTCAGCACTGGGGCATACTGGCGGTTGAATTTGGCGTTGGCGTGACGGTGACCGGCGTGATGGTGGCAATTTATTACGCCTTCGCCGCCCGCCCGCCGCACATTGGCGACGACGATTGGTAAGGGCGCGGAGATGACGATGGAATTCTTCCTCGGCCACATGAATTACTGGCTTTTCATCGTTCTGATGATGACCGGCCTCTACATCGTTGTGGCGAGGGGAAATCTGGTAAAGAAGATCGTCGGACTGAACGTGTTTCAGGTCTCGGTTTTCATGCTGTACATTTCGATCGGCAAGGTCACCGGCGGCACTGCTCCGATCTTTCCGACCGACCTGCAGGGGCATATCGAAATTGACCCTGACATCGTTTATTCCAACCCGCTGCCCCATGTCCTGATCCTGACCGCCATTGTGGTTGGTATCGCGACGACCTCGCTGGGGCTGGCGCTGGTTGTGCGCATCCGCGAGGAATACGGCAGCATAGAAGAGCAGGATATCTTGGATATCGACGCGGCTGCGGCGCGCGAGGAAAACCGCCAGCACGGCGACGCGATGGGCGGGAGAGCCTGATGGCGGCCGAAGAAGTCCACCACGTTGCGCTGACGCTGCGCGATCACCTGCCGGTTCTGCAGATCCTGATCCCGTTTTGCGCCGCGCCGCTGGTGGTTCTGTTTGGCAGCCGGACGCTGGCCTGGCCGATGGCATTTGCCGCCAGCGGTCTGGCGTTTCTCTGTTCGATTTACCTGTTGATGCAAGTCATTGATGGCGGGTTTATTTCCTATCATCTGGGGGGATGGGCGCCGCCACTTGGGATTGAGTACCGGGTCGATGCGGCCAATGCCTTTGTGGTTTTCCTGATATCCGGCATCGCGACGGTGGTGCTGCCATTTGCCCGCGCCAGTGTGAACGAGGAAATCCCGCAAAAGAACCACACGCTGTTCTACGCCTGTTTCCTGCTGTGTCTGACAGGGCTTTTGGGCATGGTGATTACTGGCGACGCGTTTAACGTCTTTGTGTTTCTGGAAATTTCATCTCTGTCGACCTATGTCCTTGTTTCGCAAGGGTCATTCACCGACAAACGAGCGCTGAGCGCGGCCTATGACTACCTGATCCTGGGCACTATTGGCGCGACATTTTTTGTTATCGGGCTTGGCTTTCTCTATATGGCGACCGGCACGCTGAACATGGCCGATCTGGCAGGGCGGATCGCTTTGTTGGAAGATAACCGCACGGTGCAGGCGGCTTTTGCCTTCATTGTTGTCGGAATTGGGCTGAAGGTGGCGATGTTTCCGTTGCACCTTTGGCTGCCAAACGCCTATGTCTATGCGCCCTCGGCAGTGACGGCGTTTCTGGCAGCGACGGCCACCAAGGCAGCGGTTTACGTGCTGCTCAGGTTCATGTTTTCGGTGTTCCAGCCGGATTTCGTTTTCGGCAGCCTGGCGATCACATGGATCATCGGACCGCTGGCGGTTCTGGCGATGTTCATTGCCAGCTTTGTTGCCGTGTTCCAGAACAATTTCAAACGCATGCTGGCCTATTCTTCCATCGCCCAGATCGGGTACATGCTGCTTGGCATCGCCATCCTGAACGTGAACGGGTTGACCGCAACCATGGTGCATCTGTTCAACCACGGCATCACCAAGGCGGCGCTGTTCATGGCTGTCGGGGCGATCATTCTGCGCACGGGCACGACGTTTTACGACCGGATTGCCGGGATGGGGCGGGTGATGCCGCTGACCGGCGCGGCGGTGGTGGTTGGCGGGCTGTCCCTGATCGGGGTGCCGGGGACTGCCGGGTTCATTTCGAAGTGGGTGCTGGTGCAGGCGGCCCTGGACAATGGATGGTGGTGGATGGCGCTGGCGATCATGCTGTCTTCGCTCCTGGCGGTGGTGTACGTCTGGCGCGTGGTTGAGGCGCTGTATTTGCAAGCGCCAAGCGATGATGTGGTGCACAAAGAGGCGCCGCTGTCGATGCTGGTCCCCTTGTGGATCATGGCCGGGGCCTGCATCTGGTTTGGCTTTGATACCGATATCACGCTGGGTGCAGCGCGCACCGCTGCCGAAGGGTTGCTGGCCGGGTCGGCGGGTATGGCAGAGATTTCAACTGCTGCTGCGCAAGCGGCGCACTAGGGGGCGGGGATGGATACCAACACACTGATCTTCCTTGCTATGCTGATCCCGACTGCGGCGATGGCGGGCAACATGGCGTTCCGGCATTTACCGGATGTCAGGGACGGGTTTACCTTTGTCTGCGCGGTGCTGACCTTCTGTTGCGTGCTTGGCATTCTGTCCAATGTCGGCAACGGCACCACTGAAGAAGTGTCGCTGTTTGAAGTTTTCCCGGGCCTTGATCTGGCGTTCAATGTTGAGCCTCTGGGCCTGTTGTTTGCGCTAGTGGCCAGTGGCCTGTGGATCATCACCCACGTCTATGGGCTGGGCTATATGCGGGGCAACGATGAAAAGCACCACACCAGGTTTTTCGCCTGCTTTTCCGTTGCCATAGCCTCGGCCATCGGCATCGCCTTTGCTGCCAATATGTTCACTCTGTTCCTGTTTTACGAGGTTCTGACGATCTCGACCTACCCACTGGTGGCGCATAAGGGCACACCGGCGGCGATCCGGGGTGCGCGGGTCTATCTTGGCGTGCTGATCGGCACTTCGATTGGCCTGCAGCTTACCGCGGTGATCTGGACATATGTGGTCGCCGGAACGCTGGATTTCACCCAAGGTGGCATTCTGGAGGGTAAGGTTTCCGGTGCATTGGTGCCGGTGCTGCTGGGGCTTTATGCCTTTGGCATCGGCAAGGCGGCCTTGATGCCGTTTCACAAATGGCTGCCCGCAGCAATGGTGGCCCCGACGCCGGTGTCGGCCCTCTTGCACGCGGTTGCGGTGGTCAAGGCGGGTGTGTTCACCATGCTCAAGGTCGGGGTTTACATCTTCGGCATCGATTTTCTGGCCCAGACCGGCGCGTCGGAATGGCTGATGTGGCTGGCGGCATATTCGGTCATTGCCGCCTCAGTGGTGGCGATGACCAAGGATAATCTGAAGGCGCGGCTGGCTTATTCGACCGTTAGCCAGCTTTCCTACATCACGCTTGGCATGGCGCTGGCGACCTCGATGGGCGCACTTGGTGGCGGGATGCATATCGCCATGCACGCCATGGGCAAGATCACTTTGTTCATGTGTGCTGGCTCGATTTACGTGGCCACCCACAAAACCGAGATCAGCCAGATGCAAGGGCTGGGGCGGGTGATGCCGATCACCTTTGGTGCGTTCCTGATCGGGGCGCTCAGCATCATCGGCCTGCCGCCGTTGGGTGGATCATGGAGCAAGTGGTTGCTGATGGTCGGGGCTGCGGATGCGGGGCATCAGATCATGATCGGGGTGCTGATGCTGTCCTCGCTGTTGAACGTGGCCTATCTGTTGCCGCTGGTCGGGCGTGGGTTCTTCCTGAGCGATGCGGAGAACAACGCGACGCCAGGGATCAAGGAAGCGCCGTGGATGTGCTGGCTGCCGCCGGCGGTGACGGCGGTGGGCTGCCTGGTGCTGTTTTTGTACGCGGGTGCCTTGCAGGAATTTTTGCTGCCGATGGTGGGGGGAGCCCAATGAGTGACTACAACTCTGACAAACCAAAGGTGGATGAAGCTCAGGCTGCGTACGCAAAACGATTGGAAGCGGAGGGCCAGCGAGAGATTTACGTGCGAAAAGCGTTACGTGCTCATTTCGGGCTGACAAGAAGGGAAACCGTCGCGGTTTGTGCCGATCTTCCGCAAGCACGCCATCTTGAACTGTTGGAGCTAAGAAGCCGATTCCCCAAACTGAACGAAAACCGGTTGGCTTGGAGGATATCAAAATCACTGACTATTCCTAAAGAAGAAGCGCTTGTTTGGGCTCAAACTATTATTGCGGAAGAAGGCTCGGGGGGAGAAAATGGCTGAACACAAAACCGACCCAAACAAACTCCCGACATTAGGCCGCCTCCTGCTCTGGGTCGACAAACCCGGCTCGGCCAACAAGATTTTCTGGGGGCTGGCTGTATTTTGCGGCATCCTTTTCCTGCTCGACTTCACTTACGAGAAACACCCGCATTTCGACATGGAATACGTGCCGGGGTTTTATGCAATTTACGGCTTCGTGATGTTCACCCTCCTGATCCTCGCTGCCAAAGGGCTGCGGGTTCTGATCAAGCGACCCGAGGATTATTACGGCGACAAGGCGATTGACCGGGAAGACTATCCCGACGACCAGATCGAGAAGGTGAACCATGATGGGCTTTGATCAGATCCCCACAGCGTTTTACTTTTTCCTTGCAGCACTGACCGTGCCGTTCATTGCCCAGGGTATTCTGCGCGGCCTGTTCCTGCTGGCGATCCCGGTACTTTGCGCCTGGAACGTCTGGCAAATGGGGTTTGGCGAATTCGCAACCTTACCGTTCTTTGGCTTTGAGCTGGAGCTGATGCGGGTTGACGGGCTGAGCCGTGTTTTTGCCCTGATTTTCTGCCTGGCGGCGTTTTTGGGCAATCTCTACGCCTGGCACGTGCGCGATACGGTGCAGCAGGTGGCGGCGCTGTTGTACGCCGGATCGGCGATCGGCGCCTGTCTGGCTGGTGATCTGATCACGCTGTTTTTCTATTGGGAGGGCACGGCGATTGCCTCGGTCTTCCTGATCTGGGCGCGGCGCACCGAGGGGGCTTATAACACCGGGGTGCGTTATCTGATTGTGCAGATCGGCTCGGGTGTGGTTCTGATTGCCGGGGTGGCGCTGTTTTACCGTGATACCGGATCGATTACCTTTGAAAACATGACCTTGGGGTCGTTGGCGACCTGGCTGATTTTCCTTAGCTTCGGCATCAAATGCGCGTTTCCTTTGCTGCACAACTGGCTGCAGGACAGCTATCCGGCGGCGACGGTCACCGGCACGGTGATCCTGTCAGCCTTCACCACCAAACTGGCCGTCTACGCGCTGGCGCGGGGGTTTGCCGGGACCGAGATCCTGATCTACATCGGTACCATCATGACGCTGTTCCCGATCTTCTTTGCCGAGATCGAGAACGACCTGCGCCGGGTGCTGGCCTATAGCCTCAACAACCAGCTTGGCTTCATGGTGGTGGGCGTCGGCATCGGCACCGAAATGGCGCTGAACGGCACCGCGAGCCATGCATTCGCTCACATCCTTTACAAGGCGTTGCTGTTCATGTCGGTCGGCGCGGTGCTGTTTCGCACCGGCACGTCGAAGGCCAGCGAGTTGGGCGGGCTGTATCGCACGATGCCGCTGACCGCCGCGTTCTGTTTGGTAGGAGCGGCGTCGATCTCGGCCTTCCCGCTGTTCTCCGGCTTTGTCACCAAATCGCTGGTTTTGTCCGAGGCGGCAGAAGCACATTACAAATATGTCTGGTTGGCGCTGGTGTTTGCCAGTGCTGGGGTTCTGAGCCATTCCGGCATCAAAATCCCGTTCTTTGCCTTTTTTGCGCATGACTCGGGTCTGCGCCCGAAAGAGGCCCCGCGCCATATGCTGATTGCGATGGGGATCACTGCGTTTCTGTGCATATATATCGGGGTGTTCCCCGGCACGCTTTATGCGATCCTGCCTTATCATGTGGAGTATCATCCCTACAGCATGGGTCACGTTGTTGGGCAATTGCAGCTTTTGTGTTTTGCCTTGCTGGCGTTTGGCGTGCTGATGCGCACCGGGATTCACCCGCCGGAAATCAGGGCGATCAACCTGGATGCCGACTGGACCTACCGCAAGGCAGCTCCGTCAGTGATTGGGTTGGCAGCGCGCGGGATTGCAGTGATCTATACACGGCAGATGACGTTCTGGAGCAACCGGGTAAACGGGATTATCGGGCAGCTTTATCACAGTCATGGGCCGGAAGGGCGCACGGCGCAGGACTGGCCAACCGGTGCGATGGTGTTGTCGATAGCCGCGCTGTTGGCGGCGACGTTGGTGGTGGCGTATCTGGGGTGATTTTTGAACATGACCGGGTATCAGATGGCTGAAACCAACTTCCCGGCAGGAATCGCGTTCTTTAAGAGAACGCAGGCCGAAATCTTTTTAGGATTTCGGAGGGTCGCGGTCAGCGACGCTACTTTCCGGCGCCAGGTTTTTGCTATCTTCTTGTTTCGGTGGTTTAAAGACGGGCCCGCCATTATGGTCATGTGCCGGACAGGGCTGTCGACCCTGCACCTTCGATCTTTTTGGTGTTCGGCGGTTCCCGGGACATTTGTTTTGTCTGCCCGGGAGCCGGTAACCACGTTTTGTGCACGAGAGAGGGTATAGCGCGGCGGGGTTAGGATGGCGTTACAGCAGCGCGCGGTGGGGTTGCGGATGGCGCAACAGTGTCATCCCCGCTGTTTCGGGGATGACACTCGCCAAACTACACCCATGCCGCCCAGAGCAGCCCGGCAATCAGAGAACCAGTGAAACCGAAGGTGATATAGGTTGCGAAGACCTTGGGTTTCACAATTGCCCAGACGGCGATGGCGGCGGGGATGCAGCTGACGGAACCGGCCATCATGAAGCTCATGGCAGCACCCTGGCTCATGCCCTGGTCGATCAGGCCGCCGACCAGCGGCGCGGCTGCATAGCCGTTCAGGTACGCCGGGCCGCCGATCAGGGCGCCAAGCACAATGGGGCCGACGCCCTCGCCGCCGAGCACACCAGCGATCCATTCTGCGGGAACGAAACGGATCATGATGGCTTCGATCAGATAGGCCAGCATCAGCCATTTCAGAAGGAAGATGGCGTTGCTTTTGGCGGTCTGGATGAAGGACTGCACGCGGGGGCTTTCGGTCCAGAATTTCCACACCGGCTTGTCAGTGAACGGGTTAGTGCCACAACCACAGCCGCTGCCCGGAGCTTCGGCCCGCAGGGGATCGGCGAACAGCCGGGTGCCGCCGAGTGCCATCACCGAAAATCCGCCGAACAGCCCAAAACCGACGGCAGCGATGGTTTTGGCAACTGCAAAGTCAAAACTGATGGCGCCGGTGGTGATCAGGAACATCGGCGGGTCCATGATCGGGGAGGACAACCAGAAGGCCATGACGGCAGCGAGTGGTACGCCCATGGCGAGGAGGGCAGCGATGAAGGGGATGACTTCACAGGAGCAGAATGGCGCAAGACCGCCGACAAGAGCTGCAAGGATAATCATGCGGACCTGATTGCCTTTGAAAGCTTGGGCAACAACGCCTTCGGCCCCTGAGGCCTTGAGATAGGCGACCATGAAGACGGCAAAGCCGATGTAGATGCCGGTGCCACCAAGAGCCTGGGCGGTGAATTTGATCGTCGGAATCAATTCCGCGGGGACCAGAATGGCGACGGCGGCGAGAATGAGGCCGATGGCGACCCAGACCTTGTCGATTTTCTTTGGGTTGCCGGGGATATGGGCGGTTTGGTCAGTCATGGGAATGTTCCGTGTGTTCGGTGTCTGCGCAGCAGTTCTGCAGCAGGAAAGCGGAGAGCGCCTCGGCCATGTCATAGGCGACGGCGGCGCAGATGATGGAGCGGCCCTCCTTGGCCTGTACAACCAGACCGGCGTGGGTCAGGAACCGCAAGTGATGCGTGAGGGTCGAGCCGGTTACACCGCTGCGCTCGCCCAGTTCACCCATGCTGAGCCCATCTGGCCCGGCGCGCACCAGGGTTTGCAGAACGCCGAGGCGCTGTTCGGAGCCAAGCGCGGCGAAGGCCTGAGCGGCGTCTTCGATGGACAGGGTGGAATCAGTATGGTGTTTCATAGAACTATATTTCTAGCATTATCGAAATAAAGTCAAGACCCGGTCAAAGTGTTAGATGCTAGAGCTTTATAAGTAATTGAAATCAAATTCTCTTTTTGGGTGGAAAACGACATGCCCAACCGAGGGTGACGGCAGATGAGCGGTCAGAACGAGGGTGTTGGTGTCACAGCATGTGTCGAGAAACTTGCGCCGCGAGGCAATGGCCAGCGGCAAATCGAAATCGAAATTCGGGGTCCAGTCGGGATAGATGAGTTGCAGTGGTGTGTGCAGCATATCACCGATCATGATGGCGGTGTGCCCTTGCGAGCCGATGTTTACGGCGACGTGCCCAGCGGTGTGGCCGGGAGTGGGTGTGAGCCAGATATTGTCGTCGAGTTGATAGTCGCTGTCGACCAGCACCGCTTGTCCGGCTTCCATCACCGGCAGCACGTTTTCGCGGAACACAGCGTTGTTTTGGGTTTCAAAAAAGGCGTATTCGTCACGCGCGAAAATGTACCTGGCATTGGGGAAGGTGGGGACCCAGCGGCCATCCTGCAACTGCGTGTTCCAGCCGCAATGGTCAACATGCATATGGGTGCAGAAGACGTAGTCGATATCCCTCAGGGCGACGCCGGTTGCGGTAAGATTGCGCAGCCAGGCATCGTCGCGCCGGTCTTTCCATTCCGGGACACCGTCATAAGACTTTCGGCAACCGATGCAGGTGTCGATCAGGATTGTGTGGCGGCGGGTGCGCAGGAGGTAGCTTTGCACCGGCAGGATCATTTTACCGGTTTGGGGGTCGAGCGCCTTTGGTTCGAGCCAGTGGCGGTGCGGATCGATAAATTCGGGCGTCGCATCGTCGAATATTTCGAACGGAGAGATAAACGGCTCTTCGATCTCCAGAACGCGGTTGATGGTGATGTCGCCTATGTGGCGGGTTTGCATGGGTTCTTTCCCTTTGATCTAAAAAGAACGGGGTGTCGCGCAAGCCTATCAGCGAATTTGCAGAGGAAACAGTGTTGCCGTAAATTACCCCGATGTTACCTCTGGACGCACTTGTTCGCGAAATATCTTCCTGTCGTCGCTGCGCAGAACGTTTTGCCGCCACCCATACAGCGCATGAACCAAGACCGGTTGTCTGGCTGTCCAGTTCCGCGGCGATCCTGATTATCGGGCAGGCACCGGGGGCAAGGGTGCATGAAAGCGGCCGACCGTTTACAGATCCGTCGGGCGATCGGTTGCGGGGGTGGCTGGGGGTGGATGAAGCGGCGTTTTATGACCGAAACAGGTTTGCCATCATGCCGATGGCGTTCTGTTTTCCCGGCTACAACGCCAAGGGCTCTGATCTGCCGCCACCACCCATTTGCGCCAAAACCTGGCACGACGCGGCGCATGACCGCATGGAGCAGGTGAAACTGATCCTTCTGGTAGGGAGCTACGCACAGAAACGCTACCTCAAAACCACCAATGTCACGGATACGGTGCGTGGGTGGCGCGACCATGCGCCCGGCATCATCCCCTTGCCGCATCCGTCGTGGCGCAATACAGCATGGCTGAAGAAAAACCCGTGGTTTGAGGCGGAGCTGGTGCCGGTTCTGCGGGCCCGGGTGCGGGAGTTGATCTGACAGGATGGCCATGACCCCCCTTGATCAGGCGCATGCAGAGATGCAGGCGGATGTGGAGAATGACGCGGCGCGGATGCGGTTTTACGAACGGCTGGCGGCGGCGGAGCTGTTTTTGGTGCTGGAGGATGAGGCGTCGGGTGATACGGTGCGTCCCTCGGTGTTTGAGGTTGATGGGCAGCGTTATGCGCTGATCTTTGATACGGCGGAGCGCATGGCGGAGTTTGCCGAGCGGCCAACGCCGTTTGTTGCCCTGTCCGGGCGCAGGATTGCGGAAATGCTGGTGGAGCAAGGCATCGGTCTGGGGCTCAATCTGGCGGTCGCGCCATCCTCTATGCTGTTGCCTGACGAGGCAGTTGTCTGGCTGCATGACACGCTGGGGCAGGGGCCCGAGCAGGCCGAGGCGCAGCCGGTTGCCGTGCATGGGCCGGGCGAACTGCCGGAACAACTGATCACGGCGTTTGATGCCAAGCTGGCGAATATGGCCGGGCTGGCGCGCGCGGCCTATCTGGCGCAAATGGAATATGAGGACCGTCCCCGGGCGCATGTGCTGGCTTTTGTCGATGCGCTGGAAGAGGCGCAGCCGGAAATCGCCCGGACCATGGGCGAGGCGCTGAGGTTTTCCGGGATTGAAGCCGGGACGCTGGATGTGGTGTTCCTGCGTTCCTCGGATGCGATCTGCGCCCAACTGGCCAAAGTGGCGCTGCGGTTTGATTTGCCCGAGGTCGAGGTGGCAGAGCGGGTGGAGGTTGCGGCACCGGGAAGTGATCCGGAGAAGCCGCCGATATTGAGGTAATGTATGTCATCCCCACGAAAGGGGGACCTCCATCGGACTCGTACGACTTTGCAGGAGGTCCCC
>JAAEUI010000299.1 GCA_024227475.1 Paracoccaceae bacterium
GATCCCAATGAAACGCAAAAACTGGTTGATATCATTTCGATTTCAACAAATTACGCGGCTCTGACGCTGGCCGCTGTCTACTCTATCGCCTGGACCCAGATTTCAGTGGGTCTCGGCATTGCCAAGGATATCGTAGTCTTTTTTGTGCGCAGGCCGGTGCCGGGTCTGGAAAACAAGCCCGGGGTCATAGCGATCGAAGAAAATGGCGTGCCTTACCTAATGGTGCCGAAAAAGGGCCGCAAGGCGGGCCAAGCGACCACGGAAATGGAAAAAGTAATCGTCTATCCCAACCGAACCCGCATCCAGCAGCGGTTTAAAATCGTCTATGAAGCGCTTTTGGAGTGTGAAAATCCTGAGGAAGTGGTCGTGGTTTCCCACTCGCAAGGTACGCTGATCGCGCTGGAATCCTTGCGCGACGGTCGACTTGAAAGCCAGATTAGTGAATATGTGGCACCGACCCTGATCACCATGGGATCGCCGACCTGGCACATCTACAACTACTATTTTTCCAGTGGTTTCCCAATAGATGTGTCGGTCAAAGATGGCATCGCCCGCTGGGTTAACATCTTTCGAATTGATGATTTTGTCGGGACAACGGTGGAATGCGTTGAGCCGGATGGGCAGGAAACTGATGCCGCTCCCCAGTGGCCCGATAACATCTCGGTTCAGCCACGCGGCCACACGGGATATTGGAACGATGACGACGTGCGCGCGCATCTGGTGGTGCATGGGTTTCAAGAACTCTCATAGTTCGGACGGTGGAGTATTTTCGGTTTAGGGGAGGCGTTGGAAAACTGGGATTCTGTGAGCCTGACCGGTTTGCAGGCGTTCATTGCGGCAAGTCTTGCAAGTCTGCCATTTCAATTGCCTCTTCGAGGCCTAATTCGCGGGGGTAAAAATCGTTTGCCGAATCCACTAAACTCCATCCTGAAATGGCACCGAGAAAAAACGACTCCCGCATGCTTTCCATGTCTAGTTGAAATCCTTCGCCAATATCCCCAGCATAGCCCACTATATTAAACACGATTGGAAATTCATGGTTTAGGTCATAACCTTCACCATTCGGCGCAAGACCCAGCTCCCCGTGGTAGTTTGCGTCTTTGTCGGGTACGGACAGGATTCTCCAGGCCTGAGCGGAGTTTCTAGCCAGTATCTGTTCTCCCAGGTAGACCGCCACATCTGAGCAAAATTCCGTGTGAAGTGGAGAAAGGAAACCAGCACTGTCAACTGCAACTGCGAGATCGCAGAAAAAGCGGTTGAGTTCGACAATTCCATTAACCGATCCGTCGACAGGTATGCCGCATATTTCGGTGAAACTTTTTAGCCTTCTTATTCTGGCTTTTCTTGAGCGGAGAAACTCCTCCATCGGTGGGAAAGCGTATTTTTCAGTCTTGGGGTCTAGTTGATGCGGTTTAACTATGTTTGGTGCAATAGAACCAGAGTAGAGTGACCAATCTAGTTTAATAAAATCGAAGGACATCACAGAGTCGTTGCCTTTCCCATTTTCATCATTTTTCGCCGATCCTGTAGGGCAAAACACCGCGCCGGTTGCAGTCAACCCACAGCCGTTGCTCCAATGGGGGGACCGAACGCTGGTGACAACTGGTGCGTTCGCAGATTCGACAGGAAATACCAATGGGTTCAAAGGCTTTGGCGTTGTCGAGATCAAGGTCATCAGCATAGACAAGCGCGCCTGCGTGGCGGACTTCGCAACCAAGGCCAATCGCATAACGCCGGGTCGGCGCGTTGAACGAGCCCCCCGGTTTGGAAACGTCGCGGGCGAGACAAAAATAGCGCAATCCGTCAGGTGTTTCTGCTAACTGGCGCAAAAACTGCCCCGGTGTTTCAAACGCCCGGTGAACGTTCCACAGCGGGCAGGCTCCGCCAAACCGCGCAAACTGCAGGCGTGTGGCAGAGTGCCGTTTGGTGATGGTTCCGGCCTGATCAACCCGAACAAAGAAGAACGGGATGCCTTTCATTCCGGGGCGCTGAAGCGTTGACAGCCGATGCCCCACCTGCTCAATGGAGGCCCCGAATTTACGCGCCAGTTCCTCCAGATCGTGACGGGTCTCTTGCGCGGCCTGCAAAAAACGGGTGTAGGGCATCGTCGCGGCCCCGGCGAAGTAATTGGCCAGCCCGATTTTGCAGATCGAGCGGGCCTCGCTGGTGTGAAAATTGGCGAAATCAAGCGTTGCTTCCAGCAATTCGTCGTGGGCGATCAACGCGGTCTGATGCGCAATCTGAAACAGCCTGGTGGCCGTACTTGCCCGGTCAGACAAGGTCAGCAGCGCTGCCCCCGCATCAAAACCACGCAAGTCATCTGTTTCGATGAACTGTGTGGTAACCTGATGGTTTTGTGCCAGCCAGTCCGCAGCTGACCCGGTTGGCTCAGGGCCCATCAACCCGGCTGCCTCGGCATAGTTTTCGGCGACCCGGTCAATACTGTCGATGTAGTTGTCACAGTAATGAAAAAAGTCTCGCACCTCTTCCCAGGGTGAGGTTGAAATCGCACTGTCCTCTCTTCCCAGGGCTTCATCAAGGGAGGCCAGCCGTTCCTGATTTTGCTGGTACGCGCGATGCAGTTCCAGAAAACTCCGCGCCAGTGCCGGGGCGTTTGAGGCTGTAAGCTGGAGGTCTGCCGTGGGTGGCTGGTTCTCGCCAAACACCGGGTCTGCCAGCGCCTCGCGCATATCGGCAACCATTCGTTCGCTCTCGCCAACAGAAAGTTGCGTGACATCAAAGCCGAATTCTTGCGCCAACGCCAGCACCACTGTTGTTGAGATGGGACGGTGGTTGTTCTCCATTTGGTTGAGGTAGGGCAGGGAAACCCCTAGTTTTGCGGCGAAATCTTTTTGTGTCAGGTGCAGTTTCTGGCGGGTTTCACGAAGAATGACACCAGCGTAAAGTTTTTGACCACGCATTTTGGCTCCCTTGCCTTTGCTAATTAGCTAAACTATTTCTAGGCTTTGCAAAGTTGACAATCAAGCCAAGGAGGACTGACGCACCTGGCGTTCGACATGATTTGCATAGATCGAAAACGCCAAAGACCCGATGGCGCAGACCAGAATGCAGACGGCCAAGGGAAAAACGCCGCGTTCCTCTGTCAGGATTGATGCGACAAACGCCGAGATTGCAGCTCCGCCAAGGGTCATCAGTGCCCCGCCCAGACCAGCAGCCGTACCGGCGATTTCCGGTTTGATATTCAGCATCGCTGCCGTCGCACCGGGCACTACCAGCCCGTTCCCCAACCCGATTGTGATGGTCAGGCCGAAGAAAGCCAGCGGATGCGTGTTGCCCATCACGATAAACAGTAAGGAAATGGTCATGCCGCAAATGGTTATCAGCGCACCAAAGGTTATCATCCTGTAAATGCCCAGACGGGTAGCAAACCGGCCGGAAATGAAATTCCCCATCATATAGCCAAAGGGTGGAAACATGAAATACAGCCCCAAAACTCCGGGCGACAGGTGATAAACCCGGTCACCGACAAATGGTGCGCCTCCAAGCAGGGCAAAGAAACAGGCTGAAGCCAACGCAGCGGCGGCAGCATACGCCCAAAACCGCCGCGACGTCAGCAGTTCAGGATAGTTGCGGAACTGCTCGGTCAGGTTGGCAGATCGGGTCTGGTTGGTTTCGCCCTGGTCGCGCAAGATCAGCAGAAATGTGATAAAACCGGCCCCCGCCATCGTCCAGAACGCCGCCTGCCAGTCAAACATTTCCTGCAGAAACCCACCAAGCGTCGGGGCCAGCATCGGTGAAATCGCCATGCCCATGGTGACGTAGCCGATCATACTGGCTGCGCGATCTCCCGGAACAATGTCCCGAACCGCTGCTCGCGAAACAACAAACCCGGATACAACTCCGGCCTGCATTACCCGTGCTGCCAGCAGGATTTCAACAGAGGTCGCAACCGCGCAGATGACTGAGGCAAATGTAAACAGACAAAACCCAACAAGCATAACGGGGCGGCGGCCAAAACGATCTGACAGGGGGCCGACAAAGAACTGTACAATTGCAGTGGTCAACAGATAACCGGACACCAGAAACTGGATCACGGCATAGCTGGCCCCGAAGTGTTTTGTGATTGCGGGCAGGGAGGGCAGGAAGATGTTCAGCGACAAAGCGGAAGTTGCGGCGACGACGACAAGAGTAAACAGCGTCGGGGGCGTCGAAGGGTCCAGAAACCGGGCTTTTGGAAGGGCTGACATGTGCAACCACTACGGATTGTTCGCAGGCCTGTCCACGGGCAAAGGGGAATAGCCTCGATCACTGTTTGCTTACTAAAGCACTTCTGGTTTTGATTGAATCACAAACGAAACCAGAAGTGCTACGACGCAAGATACTTGGAACGACGTTTCAGGTTCAATCTGGTTCAGCTTAAACCTGAAACGCTTTTAGCGGGTGCCGCGTTTTGAACGGCAGCCCGGTTTATCCCGGCAGGTTGGGCCAGGTGTCCGAAAGGCGATATCCCCTAGGCCATGGATCACTTGGATCACAAAGCAATTTGGTTTCCCCACATATCCAGGCCCGGCCCTGAAGGCTTGGAATGATGGCGGGTTTGTCGCCGATCCGGGTTTCGCCTACGACCTGACAGTCAAAGCGGGAATCAATGATCGAGCGTCCGATATAGCGTTCTTGAGGCAACAGTTTCCCCTGCGCAGACAACACTGCCATCCGCGCGGAACATCCCGTGCCGCAGGGCAAGCGGTCAAGTTTGCCGGGGTCAATTACAACGGTGCTTTTGCCGCTCAGCACGCCGTCAACGCGGCTCACCGGTAATGTCATCTGACAAAAGGAGATGTGCGACCAATTGTTTACCGGGTGAGAAAACCCAAGCTGCTGATTAGCTGCTCTTGTTATTTTGGCTCCGATTTCGGTAATTTCCCTTGCCTCGTCGGGGGTCAGGGAAAACCCCAGATCACCGGCAGGGACGATAACAAAACTGTCACCGCCAAAAGCAATATCAACAGTCAGCGTTCCCAGGCCCGCGATCTCCAGCGGTGCCGCGAGCCGGTCAACAAACGACGCGACATTGGTTATCTGCACGGAAACTGCCTTGCCGTTTTTGCAATTCGCCCGGACCTTTACCAGCCCTGCGGCGCTTTCTAGGGTGAATACCGTAACTGGTTCCACCATCCGCACCCGTCCTGTTTCGAGCAAAACCGTGGCAACACACATGGAGTTGGAGCCAGACATCGGAGGGGTATGCTCGGGCTCCATGGTCAGAAAGCCAAAGTCGGCGTCCGGGTGTTTGGCGGGAACCAGCAAATTGAAATGGTTGTACACGCCACCTCGCGGTTCATTCAGTAAAAAGCTGCGCAGGTTGCCATCCCGCTGCAGCCATTCCATCTGGTCCCACAAAGTGTCGCCGGGTGGCGGTTCCACGCCTGAGACCACAACATTACCAACTTCGCCTTCTGCATGGGTGTTGACTACTACTATGGATAGATTCCTTGGCATGGCATCAGCCTATCGCAGCCAAGGCGTTTGACAAGTGAAGAGATATTTGCAAGTTTGCAATTTGAACGACTAAATGCTAACTATATTTGCAAATATGCCAAATACTGCTTTCCTCCACACCTGATCCCTTTTAGCTTGGGCCAACTGATCAGGGTTAACGGGAGGACAGCACGTGCAGGGAATTCTTCAACAACTTGAGGGCCGCAGGACCGAAGCCAGACTGGGCGGAGGCCAGCGCCGGATTGATGTGCAGCATGCCAAAGGCAAGCTGACGGCGCGCGAGAGGCTGGAAGTCCTGCTCGACGAAGACAGTTTTGAAGAGTTTGACATGTTCGTGTCACATCGCTGCACCGAATTTCACATGCAGGAAACAAAATATCCGGGTGATGGTGTTGTTACGGGATGGGGCACGATCAACGGTCGTATGGTTTATGTGTTCAGCCAGGACTTCACGGTTTTCGGTGGTTCGCTGTCCGAAACCCACGCCCAGAAGATCGTGAAAATTCAGGAAATGGCAGTGCGCAACGGCGCACCCGTCATCGGGCTGAATGATTCCGGCGGTGCTCGTATTCAGGAAGGGGTGGCCTCGCTCGCAGGCTATGCCGACGTGTTTCAGAATAACATCATGGCCTCAGGCGTGGTGCCTCAGATCAGCGTAATTATGGGCCCCTGTGCGGGCGGCGCGGTGTACAGTCCGGCGATGACCGATTTCATCTTTATGGTCCGTGACAGCTCGTACATGTTTGTCACTGGCCCGGATGTGGTGAAAACCGTGACCAACGAGGTGGTAACAGCAGAGGAGCTTGGCGGAGCAAAGACCCACACCTCGAAATCTTCCGTTGCCGACGGTTCGTTTGAGAACGACATGGAAGCCCTGATGGAGGTACGGCGGCTTGTTGATCTGCTGCCCCTGAGCAACCGGGAAAAACCGCCGGTGCGCCCGTTCTTTGACGATGTGAATCGCTGTGAAAATTCACTCGACAGCCTCGTGCCGGAAAACCCCAACAAGCCTTACGACATGAAAGAGCTGGTTGCCAAGGTTGCGGATGAAGGCGACTTTTACGAAATGCAGGCTGATTTTGCCAAGAACATCCTGACAGGGTTTATCCGGCTTGAAGGCTCGACCGTGGGTGTGATTGCAAACCAGCCGATGGTGCTGGCTGGGTGTCTGGATATCGACTCGAGCCGAAAGGCAGCGCGGTTCGTGCGATTCTGTGATGCCTTTGAAATACCGATCCTGACCTTTGTTGATGTGCCAGGCTTCCTGCCGGGAACAAGCCAGGAATATGGCGGGGTGATCAAGCATGGTGCCAAGCTGTTGTTTGCCTATGGCGAAGCCACTGTTCCCAAGGTGACGGTGATTACCCGCAAAGCCTATGGA
>JAAEUI010000300.1 GCA_024227475.1 Paracoccaceae bacterium
GAAAAACGGCCCAAAAACGAACGTTTTTAGGATGGAAATCATTCAGTAACGCACCTTAAAGCTCGGACTGTCTTCGGGTCTGCTGTTGCGTTTGTCATAGAGGCGTGTGGTTGAGACGTTGGCGTGGCCTGTCAGCGCCGTTCTGAAAGTGTAATTGGATGGGCGGTTTGAATCTGTAGAAAATATTCTTTTCTATCTTCTTCTGTTGTTTAATTTATAACTCATTTTTTCCCTTTTCTTTTCTTCTTTCGTTTTCTTCGATCTTCTTTCGCTGGTCGTTTTCGAGGCATTTTGTTGCTCGTCATCGGCGTGGTTGCCCATCATTTATGTAGAAGGGAGATCACACTGATGAAGCGTTACAGAAGACGTAAGTGTCGGCACTGCGGAGAGTTATTCCATCCCGATGCGCGCAATCTGCGCCACCAGCACTACTGTTCGAAGCCGGCCTGCCGCAGGGCCAGCAAAGCGGCCAGTCAGCGCCGTTGGTTGGGTAAGGCGCAGAACCGCGATTACTTCCGGGGTGCGGAGAACGTGCAGCGTGTGCGCGCTTGGCGGGCCGCCCATCCGGGCTACTGGAAGCGAACGGCTCGGCAAACACCGCTTGCGTTACAAGAAGACTCCTTGACGCAAGCCATTGAACCAAAAGGGAGACCACCGACTTTAACGCAGATTGCGTTACAAGATCTCTTTGGCGCCCAACCCTTTGTTCTGATTGGTCTTATCGCGAATTTAACCGGGTTGGCGCAACAAGAAGACATAGCCCAAACCGGCCGCAGACTCCAACAATTAGGTCAGGACATTCTTACTGGCGTCTCGGGCGCCGAAGGAGGCTGTGATGCAAAAACGCCTGTTGCTCCCCTCACGGGTGCGCCGGGTCCCCCGGCAGTTCAGCTGGATCGATCAGCGTCTGGTGCGTGATCACCACATCGAGCGTTGTGATACCAAGGCACTGGCGCTGTATCTGTTTCTACTCACCGTGGCCGATGCCCGGGGCTTGAGCTATTACGCAGATGGCTCGGTCGGGCGTTTGTTGTCGCTGTCTACCCAGCAGTTGGCGGCAGCTCGCGAGGCATTGATTGGCGCTGGGTTGATCGCCTATGAAGCGCCCCTGTACCAGGTGTTGGCGCTCGACCCGCCTTCCTGCTCATCGCCCGCGTTGCCGGCCAAGGCGCGTCCTTCCCACGCCCAGGGAGAACTGAAGGCCTTGCACGAGGTGCTGCGCCAAGCCCTAGGGGATAGGCCATGATCGACTACGAGACCTATTGCCGTATCCGCGATTGTCACCAACAGCAGGGACTGAACGTCAGCCAGATCGCCAGCGCCCTCCAACTGCATCCCATCACCGTCACCAAGTGGTTGGCCGAACCGCGCTATCGCCCCAGGCTCTCGGCCCCTCGCCCCAGCAAGCTCGATCCGTACAAAGCCCAGATCCGCCAGTGGCTGGGGACCCACCCTTACAGCGCTCAGCAGATTTTCCAGCGTCTGCAGGAGATGGACTTCGATGGCGGCATCACCATCGTGAAGGAGTATGTGCGCACGGTCCGCCCCCGGCGCGCCCCGGCCTTTCTCACCCTGACGTTCGCCCCCGGCGAGTGCGCCCAAGTGGACTGGGGCGAATACGGTTCGGTGCCCGTGGGCCAGACCCGGCGCAAGCTCTCGTTCTTTGTCATGGTGCTGTGCTGGTGCCGACTGATGTACCTGGAGTTCACCCTGTCGCAGAAGATGGAGCAGTTTCTCGCCTGTCATCAACATGCCTTCGAGTTCTTCGGTAATCGGGTGCCGGAGAAGATCATGGTCGACAACCTCAAGTCCGCCGTGCTCAAGCGCTTGATCGGGGAGGCGCCAGTGTTCAATCCGCGCTATCTGGATTTTGCCCGTCATGCTGGCTTCACCATCACGCCGTGCAATGTCCGCAAGGGCAATGAGAAGGGGCGGGTGGAATCGGGTGTGGGGTATGTTAAGAAAAATTTTCTCAACGGCCTGGAGATCCCCGACTTCAGCGC
>JAAEUI010000301.1 GCA_024227475.1 Paracoccaceae bacterium
GCACGCTGGCTGGAGAAGCAACAAGCCAAGCTGCTCGAGTGCCAACACTTCCACGCTGTTTTCACCCTGCCTCACTATCTGCTCGCCCTATGGCAGCACAACACCCGACTGATGGGCGATCTGCTGTTTCGCTGTGCCATCGAAACCTTAAGAAAGCTGCTCGATGACCCCAAGCATCTGGGGGCGAGCGTCGGTATATTGGCCTGTCTGCACACCTGGGGCAGAAATCTCGGCCAACACCCCCATCTGCACCTGCTGATCACCGGCGGCGGTTGGACGCCTGATGGCGACTGGAAACCGGTTACCGGCGACTTCCTGCTGCCCTACCGCATCGTGCGCAAAATATTTCGGGCCAAATATGTCGAAGCCCTGAATAAGGCTTATCAGGCAGGCGACTTGAGATTACCCGCCGGACTGCAGGAGAAAGACTTCGTACGGCTGATGAAAAAAGTGGCCACCCGGGTTAAATGGCGCACCCATTTTTGTGAGCCTTACGCTCACGGCAAAGGGGTCGTCACCTATCTGGCCCGTTATGTCAAAGGTGGCCCGTTCAAGAACCAGCAGATCCAGTTTGATACCGATGAGCGCGTCACTTTTCGCTTTACCGATCATCGGGATAACCGAACAAAGCCCTGCACCCTGCATCATGACGAGTTCATGCGCCGCATCCTCTGGCACATCCCCGAGAAGGGTCACCAGCGGATACGCTACTACGGCCTGTATCATTCCCACAAAAAGGCGCTGCGCCAGCAATGCCGGGAACAGCTGGGACAATGTCCGGAACCCGCAGCTGAAGTGCAACTATTGAGCTGGGAGCAGTTCCTGGAACAACTGGGCGTCAGTCAACCTGCAAACTGTCCGGTTTGTGGTGTTCGTCTGGAAACATTACCCATTCCAGTTGTACCACACCAACAATCCCCACCACAGCGGCGAACCCGTGGCAAACCGATCCACTGATGGGCGATCGACAGCAGATGATCCCGCCCAGCGATCTCCTATGGTCAAAACTCAAAAAAGCGCAAAAAAGTGCTCGACAATCACACACAGGCGCGCAAAAATGACTCCTATGTGTAGAAGTTATGGGCCAACCGACGGGTTTGGTGACAATAAAACCCGCTTGATTGGAGCCGAGAAGAACAAATGGTTTGGTGCGAAATCCATAGCGCGAGGGGGGCGAAGCGGCTCCGTCCAACAAGGCGTTCAAGACGGCCA
>JAAEUI010000302.1 GCA_024227475.1 Paracoccaceae bacterium
AACTGAGCCGCTATTATGGAGTCCAAAATGCATTTTGGACTCCATAACGGTGGTTCATAACGCAAAATTGTAGATCAACCTCTATTATTTTAGCTTCCAGAATACTTATGCAACAAACTGGGAGACGTGAGTCAAGACCCGTTACAAGCATAAGAAAATTATTCAACAGGTAACTCAGCCATGTCAATTCAACCGCAAGGAGAAATCCCCAAGGCGATACTCTTACCAATTAGGTTGCTGAAAAACCTGAACCAGACGATGATTCTTGTCCGGCAAACGCACTACTAATTGTTGCGCCGTAGGGATTTCTCGGCCGATGGCCTCGAAATGACATAATGGCGAATAATTACCCCACCAGGCATAATCTATGTTCTCCAGTATCCGTATCAAGCTAATTCTAAGCTACCTGACCGTGATCATCCTGGCGATGGGGTTATCGGGGTTTTTGCTGCTGTCTTTTCTGGAACGTTACTTTCTGGAGGCCACAGAAGACGGATTGCTCACCCAAGCTCAAATCACGGCTCAGGCCCTCATCCCCGGCGCGGTGGCCCAAAGCCCACCCGGCGACGACGAGGCGCAGCGTTCCAGACTGGCCTCGGTCTACAATACTATCCAGCAGCAGCAATCGCGCAATTTGTCCCTGCAAACCGAAAACGTATTTGTACCGGAACTGGCCACCGGCAATATGGATTTAAGCTACCTAAGTGATGCCTCGCTGCAGTTTAGCGCCCAACTGGAAACCCGCATTCAGATATTAGACACGCAAGGCACGGTGCTGGTCGATTCCCGGCAGGAACAGCAGGGCATGAGCTTGCAGGATGATCCGCTGGTGACCCAGGCTCTAACCGGCCAATATGCCAGCCGCACCGACCAATCCGGCGAAAATGACTGGATGTATTTGGCCCTGCCCACCGTGGTTGATAACCAGCTTGTCGGCGTGATCTACGTCAGCCAGCCCCTAAGCGATGTCACCGCTATTTTGAGCGATTTGCGAACGCGCTGGCTGGCGGCCACGCTGATTGCGCTGGTGCTTTCGGGGTTGGTGGGGCTGCTGCTCTCGACGGCCATCGCCCGGCCTCTGCGGCGATTGACGGTTGCCGCCGCTGCCGTGGCTCAAGGACAGCTTGACCAGCAGGTCCCGGTTCGCTCCCGCGATGAGATTGGCCGCCTGAGCCGCACCTTTAACGAGATGACCGCCCGGCTGCAAGCATCGCGCCAAATGCAAATCGACTTTGTGGCCAACGTGTCGCACGAACTACGTACGCCCCTAACCTCTATTAAAGGAATGATTGAAACCCTGCGCGACGGCGCGGTCGATGATCTTGAGGTCCGCGATCACTTTTTAGGGACGGTAGAAAACGAAACCGACCGGCTGACGCGGCTGGTCAACGATTTGCTGATTCTATCTCGCGCCGATTCAGAAGCCCTCAACCTGCGCCGCGAGTCGTGCGATTTGCCGCAACTGGTTCATGCTTGCCTTGAGCGGCTAACGCCCCTGGCCAATACCAAACACATAACCTTGGCCTCCGAAAGCGCCTCTGCTGTTCCCCCCGCCTGGGCCGACTCCGACCGCATCGAGCAAGTGCTGGTCAATCTGCTGGATAATGCCATCAAATTCTCCAAACCCGGCGACACGGTCACCGTCAAAATCACCGCCGGGCCGGACCAGTCCGTCCTGGTCCAGGTGTGCGATGACGGCCTCGGCATCCCTGCCGAAGACCTGCCTCGCATTGGTCAACGCTTCTACCGGGTTGACAAAGCCCGTACCCGCACCGAGGGCGGCAGCGGCCTGGGGCTGGCCATTGCTCAGGCGCTGGTCTCGGCGCACGGCGGCCAACTGTGGCTCGAAAGTCAAGATGGACAGGGTACGGTGGTTAGTTTTACGCTGCCTGCTCTGTAACATGCCTCTTTCATAGAACCTTAAAAACCAGGTTTTTGACCGCTAAAAGTAGCTTCCGATTTTTACGG
>JAAEUI010000303.1 GCA_024227475.1 Paracoccaceae bacterium
GTTGGGCGCACTGGCCTGTAACGGTGTGGGGCGTTGATGTCTCGGGGCTTTGGCCTTCCCCCGGTGGGTCAACGAGTTATTGTCAAATCTGGTGTTTGCGCGCATTGAATCAGGCGGCGGCCTGGTCGGCCTGAGTGACCTCAACACCATCTTGAAATTTCACTCCGGTAATCACCTTTGCCAGGTAATCAAATCCGCGTATTCGTTTCCACTTCTTCTGTGCACACATCCCCAGCTTGAACATCACATGGAGCATGCCTGAACGCGACAGGCAGCCCTTTGAGCGCTTGGTCCGATGGCGGATCGTGCCAAATGTCGACTCGATCGGATTGGTCGTTCGGATGCTCTGCCAATGCTCGGCGGGAAAGTCATAGAAGCTCAATAGTTCTTCACTATCTTTTTGTAGGCATAGCGTTGCCTTTGGATATTTCGCTTCATAGGTCTCGATAAACAGATCATAGGCCTGCTCAGCCGCCTTCTTGGTCGGTGCTTGCCAGATCTCATGCAGCCCCTGTTTGGCTTTGGGTTGTACCGATTTGGGAAAGCAATTCAATATATTGCCAGTTTTGTGCATCCAGCAGCGCTGCTGACGGGTCTGCGGATAAATCTCTTCCAGCGCCGCCCAGAAGCCCATGGCACCGTCGCCAATGGCCAGTTCCGCACCGTTCATGCCGCGGCTCTTGAGATTCAGCAAGACTTCTCGCCAGCTTTGGGTCGATTCCCTGACGCCGTCCTCAATCGCCAGGAAATGCTTC
The DNA here is from genome assembly GCA_024227475.1 of Paracoccaceae bacterium. Taxonomy (GTDB): domain Bacteria; phylum Pseudomonadota; class Alphaproteobacteria; order Rhodobacterales; family Rhodobacteraceae; genus Amylibacter. The sequence continues at coordinate 756 of JAAEUI010000303.1, forward strand.
TCGCCACGCTCGTTGACGCCGATGACCACCAGGGCACA
>JAAEUI010000304.1 GCA_024227475.1 Paracoccaceae bacterium
GCTGCACATAATCAGAAAGCAACAATTGAATTTGAGCGTATCCCGCCAGACCGATCAGGGCGCCAAGGCCTGCAGGTCCCGCCAGCAACGCCGCAAGAGCCAGCGTTAAGCCTGCACCGCCAATATAAATGAAATAGGGGTTCAAACTGCGGTTATGCTCAGCCTTCAGCCCGGCACTAAATGATCCCGGCCAGGCGCGTAAGGAAAAGCGATAAAACCCCTCGCCCATGCGCGCCGAATTGGGGTCTTTTGCCGATGCGGCCCAGAGGTGGTGCACCTTGTTATGGGCCGAGGCATGGTGGCCGAACAAAAGGGATGTGTAAACCAGAACGCCCAGCCAGTGCAGAGCTGCTGGCCGGTGGATAAGTTCATGTGCGTTGGAGTTGGATACCTGACCAAAGAACAATCCGGCGGCGAAAAACAAACCAAATCGCGACGAAACTGTCAGTCCCGTCGCCCCGGAAACCGCCCCTACCATCAGCGCCAACAGGCCAAAATGGCAAAACGCCAGAATGACAGACAGAAGGTTCGCAGCCAGAAAACGCGCGTCCGGGTCACTGGCCGGGGTTGGATTTTTGGCCACAAGATCGACCGTGACAGCCAGCAACGTCATATAGCCAAGAGCCAGCCAGACCCATCCCCCGCCAAAAAAGCCTGCGCCGAACAAAAGCAAAACCGGGGCCAGAGTTATCAGAAAAAAGGGAAACAGGTTTTGGTGGGGGTTCATCGGGTAAGTTCCGTTTGATCGTGCACATTGTGCCACTAGTGGTGTTTTCGCTCGCATGCAGCTTGCGGTTGGCGCTAAGTTGCCAGGGAGTGCTGCAAGACAAAACTAACAAGCGGGAAACAAAATGGCCACTGGGCAAGAAAAAAATCTGGTCGGAAAACAACCCGGCCTGACAACAGATGGGGGCGAGATTTGATGCAACCAGTTTTCCTTGCCCTATTGGGCCTTTTTATTGCCGTCGCTTATTTCCCAATGGCAAACCGCGCGCCGTCCTGGCAACGTTCAACCCTGAAGACCCTGCCGCTTTTGTGCTTTGCGGGCGCTGCATTCTGGTCGGGTGCCCCTGTTTTTCTGGTTGGTGGACTGTTTCTTTCGGCCCTTGGCGACCTTGCCCTGTCACGTGACGGGCGTGCAGCGTTTCTTTATGGCCTTTCGGCATTTGCACTTGCGCATCTGATTTATGTTTTACTGTTCCTTGCTCAGTCACATTCGGGGCTGGGGCAGGCTTTTTTTGCTGCACCGATAGCTGCCGGGTTGCTTGTGCTTTTTGCCTTTTCATCCGAGTTTTGGCTGACACCGCATACTGGCGGGCTGCGATGGCCCGTTCGCATCTATGTTTCGTTGATTACAGCGATGGGGCTAGCCGCCCTGACATTGCCAATGCAGATCAAGAACATGAGCGCGGCTGGGGAACAAATGGTGCTGAATTTTCCTGCTGCCGCGGTGGTTCTTGGTGCCGGTCTGTTCATCATTTCCGACCTGATCCTGTCGTTACGGATGTTTCGTATGTCGAAGGGTCACAAAAATGCACGCCTCGCCGGATGGCTGGTCTGGCTGTTTTATATATCCGGTCAGATTCTGATCCTGACCGGCATGTCCCTCTGACCCCTTCCATCGGGCCTCAAAGACGATTAACTGGAAGCCAGAACCGGAGGCCGCATGTCTTTTTTTAACAAACTCAAGAACCGCATGTTCAAGTCTTCTTCCAAACTGGAAGAAGGGTTGGAGGCCATTGTTGAAGATGGCGGCGAGGAAGATGTCAGTGAAACCGAAATTGTTGAAACCACGCCCGTTGACACGGAAATAGAGGCGGTTCAGCGTCCTCCTGAGCCTGAGCCTGAGCCTGAGCCTGAGCCTGAGCCTGAGCCTGAGCCTGAGCCTGAGCCTGAGCCTGAGCCTGAGCCTGAGCCTGAGCCTGAGCCTGAGCCTGAGCCTGAGCC
>JAAEUI010000305.1 GCA_024227475.1 Paracoccaceae bacterium
ATCCGGCGCAACCGGCTGAACCTTTTGGGGCAGATCCGCAAGGTGATGGGGCAGGTGGCGGACTTCACCCGGCTGGAGGGGTAAACCCTTCTTTCGCGGGGATGACATCCACTTCAAGTTGAAATCGCTCTTATGCTGCACTGCGGCATAATCGTAACCATTTACAATCTTGCAATAAAAACCCTGTAGAAGCTGGTTGCCAGCAGGCCGGTTTGGGCATTATGCTGCGCCAGCACAATATCGGGATGCTCAGGTGGCCAGAACAAAGGACATCATCGAAATCACACCCGGCGCGGATATTCCCGCCGCGGCTTTTGGTGAGCGCGCGTCCGGGCTGGCGGAACTGGTCACTGCCGGAATGCCGGTTCCCACTGCTTTTGCCGTCTCGATCCGGGCTGTCCACAAGATAGCGCTGAGGCAGTTCCCCAAGAACCCGCCCTTTGCCAAGGCGTTAGAGCCGGGCAGGCTGTTTTCCGTGCGCCGCAGCCCCGCACAGCGTGAATGGGGTGGGCCGCGGGCGGTGCTGAACATCGGCATGAACGATGAAACCCGCGATGTTCTGGCAAAATCGCTGGGCAAGGATGCGGCCAACGACCTTTATTGCCGGTTTGTTCGGTCCTACTCGATCAAGGTGGCGCGGCTGGATGAGGACGACCTGGAAGAACTGGTCGAACGCGAGTTTACCAATGGCGGCAAGGATAATGCCAAATTGCTGGCAGCCTTGCTGGAGTTTTACGAGGACGAACTGGGAGAGGTGTTCCCGCAGGAGCCGCAGGTGCAGATGCAGCAGGTGCTGCGGGCGATGGCGCTGATGTGGGAAGGCACGACGGCGCGGATTTTACGCACAGCGCGCGGCGCACCGGCGGACGCCGGGATCGGGTTTATCGTGCAGGACATGGCGCTCGGGCTTGGCCGGGGCGAAAGCGGCGCGGGCTCAGGGCAGTTTGTGTCTGTTGCGACCGGAGAGACAGCACCCCATGGCCGCTATCAGAGCCAGTCGCAGGGGCACGATGCGATTTCGGGGCGCGGCGGTGAGCAATACCTGGGCAAAGACCCGCGCGGCCCGTCACTGGAAGAAAACGCACCAGAGGTGTTTGACCGCCTGAAGGCGCTGTCGGTGCAGGCCCGGAACATCCGGCGGGACGAGGTGGAACTGCAGTTTACGGTGCAGGATGGCGAGGTCTGGGTGCTGGATGCAAAGCCGGCGGATCGGTCGGGCAGGGCCGAGGTGGTTATTGCGGTGAAGCTGGTTGAAGACGGGCTGATTTCGCAAAAGGAAGCGCTGCTGGGCGTGGCCCCGCGCAGCCTGACCGAGATGCTGCACCGGCAGATTGATCCAAAAGCCGAGCGCGCGCTTATTCTCAACGGGATTGCGGCCAGCCCGGGCGCGGCCTTTGGCCGGATCGTGTTTTCCGCAACCGCTGCGCAAGCCAGCGCGGCCAAAGAGGAACCATGTATTCTGGTGCGCCCGGAAACCACACCGGAAGATATCCGCGGCATGCATTCGGCGCAGGGGATTCTGACTGAGAAGGGCGGCATTACCAGCCACGCGGCAGTGATTGCGCGGGGACTGGGGTTGCCCTGCATTGTCGGTGCCTCGGATATTCACCTGAACCCGAAGAAAAAGACCATGTTGCTGCCGGATGGCCGAAAGCTGCGCGAAGGCGACATGATTACGCTCGACGGCACCACAGGTGAGGTTCTGCAGGGAACGACCAAATTGGTGGAACCGGATCTGGGTGGAGCGTTTAACACCTTTATGGACTGGGCGGATGAATATCGCGGCCTGGGCATCCGCGCCAATGTCGACACCCCAACCGATGCGCGGCTGGCGCGGACCTTCCGGGTGGATGGTGTAGGGCTGTGCCGCACCGAGCATATGTTCTTTGAACCGGGCCGTTTGACCGCGATGCGTGAGATGATCTTTGCCGATCAGGACGTGGACCGGCAGGCGGCGCTGGACCGCCTGTTGCCAATGCAGCGCAATGATTTTGCGGAGTTGTTCGAGGTGATGGCCGGGTTGCCGGTTTGTATTCGCCTGCTGGACCCGCCGTTACACGAGTTTCTGCCGCAAACCAGTGAAGAAACCCGGACCCTGGCCGAGGCGATGGACTTGCCGCTGCCCAAAATCCTGCAACGGCGAGAGGAACTGGGCGAGGTGAATCCGATGCTGGGGATGCGCGGAGTTCGGCTTGGCATTACAGTACCTGGTATTTACGACATGCAGGCGCGGGCAATTTTTGAAGCCGCTTCCAAAGTTCAGAAGAAACTGGGGGCCAAGGTGCAGCCTGAAATCATGGTGCCGCTGGTATCTGCCAACCGCGAGGTTGAGGTGGTGAAGGGGCGGGTTGATGCTGTGGCCGCCGAAGTGCGGCGCGCCACCGGGCAGGTGATTGAATACTCGGTTGGGGTCATGGTGGAAACGCCCCGCGCGGCAATCAAGGCAGGCCATATCGCCGAATTTGGCGAATTCCTCAGCTTTGGCACCAATGATCTGACGCAGATGGCCTATGGTCTCAGCCGCGACGATGCCGGACGTTTCATGCGCGATTACGTTAATCTGGGCGTGTTCAGCGAGGACCCGTTTCATTCAATTGATCTGGACGCCGTCGGAGAATTGGTGCTGATGGCGGTTGAAAGGGCGCGGCGCACCCGGCCTGACATCGGATTGGGGCTGTGCGGTGAACACGGCGGCGACCCGGATTCGGTATTTTTCTGCCACAAGGCCGGGCTGGATTATGTGTCCTGTTCCGCATACCGCACACCGGTGGCACGGCTGGCTGCGGCACAGGCGGCGATCCTGGACAGCTATGCGCAGGGGGAATAGCCGCTATAGCGCGGGCCCAAAAGGCCGAATCCCTGTGGAGACAATTATTGTTTGTGAAAACAGAAGGTTAGGCGAAAAGAGCAGTTTCAGACAGTCGACCTATATTCCCAGCCAAATGGCCTGTTTTCAATACTTTGGCGGAAATACGAAAAAAAAACGGTGATTTTTTGAAAATAATACTCTATAGGGCTCTGGACTTTTACGGATTTTTTGCATCCGTGCCCCCCGCCTGATTCTGCCCAGGCGTAAATCTGGAAGAAAGAAGACTGCTATGTTTTTGCACGCTGCTGCCCCCGCTCTGCGCAAGATTACAGCTGTCCTGTGTGCTGTTATTGTACTGCCCGGCGCTGTTTTTGCTGACGATTCCAAATCCCAGTCCAAGGCCATTCAGGACTTGTTGGCGACTGAACGCCAACAACTGATAGCGCTTGGGACCAACCGCGCCAAGAAGATGGCCGGGATTGGTGTGAATGCCAAAATCCGATTTGCCAGCCTGTCAAATCCGACAGCTGGCACCCCTGAAATTGGTTCAATAACCACCTTCAAGCAATTGAACACATTACCTAAAGCCACAGGCGATGCGGAATGGGCCTGTTTGACCGAAGCTTTGTATTTCGAGGCACGCGGTGAATCCTTCAAAGGTATTTCGGCGGTTGCCGAAGTGATCGTGAACCGCCGTGACTCCGCCAAATTCCCCGCGACTGTCTGCCGGGTGATCAATCAGGGTGTTGGTGGCAAACGGGGCTGCCAGTTCAGTTACAAATGTGACGGGCACAAAGAAGTTTTTCACGAACGCGGTGCTTACGAGAGAGTTGCAAAAATCGCCAGCCTGACGCTGAACGGAGCCTTGCCGAAAGTGACCGGCGGGGCGTTGTACTACCACACCAAAGCGGTGCGTCCGAGCTGGTCGCGCAAGTTCCGCCGTACAGCAAATGTCGGTGCGCACTATTTTTACCGTCCAGGCTGACAGTCAATGACAAAAATAATGGCGGCGTGCCCTATAGCGTTTCTACATTAACTTGAGACAAGTTGATGTGGAAATCGCCGCTCTTTGATTCTGGAAGCGGGGCAGTGTCGGGCTCAACATGTGGTTTAAATAACGTGTATCTCTCTAATCACTAAAAACCTGAGTGATATAGAAATGCCCGCAGTTGGGGCCCGAAGCATCAAAAACAACAGCTGCTCCCATGTGTTTGGAATTCCGGTTCAGGATATTCTTGCGATGACCGCTGGAGGCCATCCATTGGGCCGATACAGCAAGTGCAAGACTGGCGTAGCTGTGGGGCGGAATGGATTTGCCGGAGGCGGGATTGGCGAATTGGCATCGGGATGCGTTCAGGATTTGAAAACGTCTGTTAGCCTGGAACTGATAGCGCGACAGCCGGGCAATGTTTTCAGCCAGAAAGTGCCAATTGACGCCGGCCTTTCTGGCGCGTTGTGCCACGGTTTTTTGTCCGGCGACCGGAAGTTTGTGTGAAAACTTATGCAGCCGAGCCATGTTTTTACTGTGCAGGCGGGCGGTTTTGATCAGGTGTTTGTCCGTTGCCAGCGCATTGCGGCCTGCTTTGCAGAGATGCGCGGCCAAGGCCCGGGTTACGGCGTCGGTAAACAGCGCCTGGTTGGGAGAACCGGTTGCAATTACTGCCTTTTGGGCAGTGGTGAACCGGGCAGCCTGACACGCCGGAAACGCGGCGGTTGCAAAAGACATTGCAAAACTGAAAAGCAGGAAGAAGCGGAGTTGTAAGAGCATGGGAAGGGCCGTTAATTGTTTGCCTGTCCACTGTAGGTCTTGGGTGGCAAAAAAGGGTGAAAATCGACAACCAGTCAATTTTGTGCTTATTCCTGCCGCTTATTGGCGGGTGAATGTCATGTTCAGCCGCTTGTTTTGTACGCCCCTTGTGTATAAATCCGGCAGACGGCTGGTGTGAGGACCAAGGATGACCAACGAAACAACCCTGGCGTTTGAAACGCCGGAGGCCCGGGCTGCGGCTACGGCCAAGAGCGGGCCACTGGATCGGATATCAGTGCGTGATTATACGCGCGATGTGGAAATCGGAGCGTTTCAGGCGGAGCGCGGCGTTACCCAGCGGATACGGTTTAACGTGGTGCTGGAAGTTTCCCGGCACGCAGCAGCCCAGACTGATGATGTGGATCAGGTGTTGTCTTACGATTCCATAGTCGAGGCGATAGAGCACCAGCTTTCAACAGAACGGATAAATCTGCTGGAGACTCTGGCCGAACGTATTGCCGAAGAGGTGTTAAAGAACCCAAAGGCTGTGCGGATATTTGTGCGGATCGAAAAGCTGGACCGGATACCGGGCACGCTGGGCATTGAGATTGTACGCAGTCGGGTTGGGGGCGGAAACGTCTCTGCGATCAAAGACAAACCAGCGGTCGAGGATTTCGAAGTTCACCCGCTGGTGGTGTTTCTGCCCAATACTGTGCTGCATTCAGACGGGTTGCGCGACTGGCTCAACGCTATTGATGCTCACGATCTACCGGCCATCATCTGTCTGGAAAAAACTGAACTGCCGATCCCAAGCACCAGTCTGGCTCCTGTCAACCGGCGTATGGGTCTGTTGTCGATTGAACAGAACGCCTGGTTGCTGGCCAGCGAGGACAGCCGTTGTATGGTGGTGGACAGCCGGACCGAGCTCGACTGGGCTATGAAAAACGGGCAGTTGTCAGTCTGGGCACCGTCCAAAGTGGTGCTTGATGCAGTGAACAAGCCAGATGCGGATGCAGATGACCCGCTGGGGCTGGCGCAGTGGTTTGCACGGGAGTTTTCGGCGGATCATATTTCGGTCTGTGGTGCATTTGCAGGTGCCAGGAATTCGGCCAGGCTGCAGGTCGTTGAGACACCCGCCGAGCTTTGATATTGCGCCCTTGGTTCAGCGCTATTAATTTGCAGCGGAGTAAGGGATAGGATGCATTAACAAGTTATGGATGTAACGATCAGAGAGCTCAGGGCAACCGATCGCGACCTGTGGCTCGGAATGTATCGCCAGCTTTGGCCGGAATATACGGATGCGGCGCTGCTGGCGGAAATTGAGCGGATCAACAAATCATCAAAACGCTCGGCTTATGTGGCAGAAGCCGACGGCGAGGCGGCAGGGTTTGTTGAATATGCACTGCGGGATTATGCCAATGGCTGCAACTCGCAACCCGTGCCGTTTCTTGAAGGGGTCTGGGTGGGTGAAAAATTCCGCTCGCAGGGAATTGCCAAGGCGCTGGTGCAGTATCTGGAAGCAAAGGCCCGGATGGCAGGGTTTTCCGAATTTGGCTCTGACGTGGAACTGAGCAATTATTCCTCGCAGCTGATGCATGAACGGCTGGGGTTCGAACAGACTGAGAAAGTCATTTTTTACCGTAAGGTTCTGGACTGATGACAGGGTTTTATTATCGACCGATAGCGCAGACTGACCGGTGCCGCCCTGCAGGGGCATTGCCGCTTGCGGGAGGGTGGTCTTGGTTTACGCATGTCGAACGTTTGTCGCGCGATCATGACCCTATGGTGATCCCAGCGGTTGATGTGCCTGAGGCTGAGTTACGGCTGTTTGCAAAACGGCGTGATGCGATTTGCGGTCTGACAATGGACCGACCGCGCATCATGGGCATCTTGAATGCAACGCCCGACAGTTTCTCGGATGGTGGGCAGCATAATACCTTTGACGATGCCGTGGCGCGGGGGTTTGCCATGGCCGCCGAGGGGGCCGAGATTTTTGACATTGGCGGGGAATCCACCCGTCCTGGCGCCGATTTTGTTGAGGCTGAGGATGAAATCGAACGCACGGTTCCGGTGATTGAAGCGCTGAAGGCCAAAGGGTTTGATCTGCCGGTTTCGATTGATACGCGTAAAGGCGAAGTTGCAAAGGCTGCTATTAAAGCCGGGGCGGCGATGTTTAACGACGTCACTGCGCTGACATATGATCCCAACGCGGTGGAGGTGGCGGCGCTTTCGGATGTAGCGCTGTGCCTGATGCATGCAAAAGGCGACCCCAAGAACATGCAGCATGACCCGCACTATGATGACGTTTTGCTAGATATTTATGATTACATGGCAGAGCGGCTTGCATTTTGCGACCGGGTGGGCATTCCCCGCAGCCGGGTGGTGTTTGATCCCGGCATAGGGTTTGGCAAGACTCTGGAGCATAACCTGTCGCTGATCCGTGGTTTGTCGCTGTTTCATGGGCTTGGCTGTCCGCTGCTGCTGGGGGTTTCGCGCAAACGTTTCATTGGCGTGATCGGAAATGCGCAGGATACTGCCGATAGGATGCCAGGATCACTGGCAATTGGGCTGGAAGCGTTGCGTCAGGGCGTGCAGATATTGCGGGTTCATGATATAGCTGAGACAAAACAGGCAATTGCCCTCTGGCAGGCGGCCCTCTGAAAGCAAGGGATTCCATGGCTAAAAAACTCTTTGGCACCGATGGTGTGCGCGGGCGGGCCAACAGCTATCCGATGACCGCCGAAATGGCTCTGAGGCTGGCAGCAGCGGCGGGGCGGTATTTTCGCAAGGACCAGAAAGAGCACCGGGTGGTGATTGGCAAAGACACCCGCCGGTCCAGTTATATGGTGGAATACGCGATGACCGGGGGGTTTGCATCCACCGGTATGAATGTTTTCCTGCTTGGCCCGGTTCCGACCCCGGCAGTTGGATTGCTGACACGCTCAATGCGCGCAGATGTGGGGGTGATGATTTCGGCGTCACATAATCCCTATCACGACAATGGCATTAAGTTTTTCGGCCCCGAGGGTTACAAGCTTTCGGATGTTGCTGAGTGCGAGATTGAGGAACTTGTGGCCGGCGAGATTGATTTGGCGCGGCCCGAGAACATTGGCAAGGTGACCCGGATTGATGATGCGCTTGGCCGGTATATGGAATTTGCCAAAACTGCATTCCCGCGCCAGCGTATTCTGGAAGGCCTGAAAGTGGTGGTCGATTGCGCCAACGGGGCCGCCTACAAAGCGGCGCCGATTGTGTTGTGGGAGCTGGGGGCTGAGGTGATCCCGCTGGGGGTAGAGCCTGACGGGTTCAACATCAACGAGGGATGCGGCTCGACCTGTCCGCAGACGGCTGCAGAGGCGGTGGTGGCCAACGGAGCGGATGTTGGCATTTGTCTTGATGGCGACGCCGACCGGGTGATGCTGATCGACGAACAAGGCCGGGTAGCAGATGGCGACCAGATCATGGGACTGATTGCCAAACGCTGGTCAAAATCCGGGCGGCTGAACCACAACACGCTGGTGGCGACGGTGATGTCGAACATGGGGCTGGAAAAGCACCTGGAAGACGAAGGGCTGACCATGCTGCGCACCGGTGTCGGCGACCGCTACGTTGTTGAGGCCATGCGCAAAGGTGGGTTTAACCTGGGCGGAGAGCAATCGGGGCATATCGTGATGAGCGATTATGTGACGACCGGTGATGGTCTGATGGCCGGGTTGCAGTTTCTGGGTGCGTTGGTGCGCTCTGGCCAACCGGCAAGCGAGTTGGCGCGGGTGTTTGAACCCTATCCGCAACTTCTGGAAAATATCCGCTATGATGTCGGGCCGGACCCGATAAAGGACAGGCATGTTCAGGCGGCCATCAAGGCCGGTGAGGCAGCATTCGGGTCTCTGGGTCGGTTGCTGATCCGCAAATCCGGGACCGAGCCACTGGTGCGGGTTATGGGTGAATGCGAAGACGCGGCGTTGCTGAAAAAGGTTGTCTGCGAGATCAGTGATGCTGTGCGGGCGGCAGCCTGAGAGCCGCGACAGTCTTTCGGTGACAATCTGACGTGTCCTTAGACCGGCGCTTCAAGTTCAATCTGGATCAGATTAAACGTGAAACGCTCTAAACAGTGTCTTTATTCACAGACTCGGCAGCCATTTTGGCATAGGTACGCTGTAATTTGTTGAATTGCGTTCTTAGAAAGTTTCGGGCTTAACCTGAATCACACGTGAACCCCGAAGTTTCCATGTTATCAGTATCATAGACCGGCGATCTCCACATATACTTGTCACAAGTTAATGTGGAAACGCTTAAGTTTTCGCACCCGTCAGGAGGCAATTGTGTTTCAGAAATTCAAAGACTACGTCTTCAGCTCTGCCATTGGTACGCTGCTGGGGTTGTCCAAAACGCCGATGGCTGGAATATCCAGCTGACCCTGGAGAGTTTCGGGTTTAACTTGAACCACAAGTGAAACCCGAAGCGGCTCAGGTTGACTAATATCAGACCCACCTGCGTCGGGTCTGCGAAATAGCGAGCCCGACGAGGATCAGGCCAAGTGCGCCGATGAATTGGCTGGGCAACGTTTCCCCAAGCAGCAGAACCCCAAAAACCACTGCCCAGACCGGAACCTGGTAGTTCACCAGGCTGAGAAACGTCGGGCCAGCGGAATTGATGATTGTGACCAGCATGATTGTCGCCAGCGCGGTGGGCATAAGGCCAAGATAGATCGCACCTATGACTGCGGTGGTGTTTGGAGCATCCGGCCAACCTTCGATGTAGGTTGCCAGCGGAACCATAATGATGCTGGCCAGGATTAGGGCTGCGGCGCTGAAGCCCCGCACCGACGTTGGCGGGGAGAGCCGGGTGATGATCGAGCCGATAGCGTAACAGCCAGCGGCACCGATGCAGGCCAGGCGGGCGAGGTTTTCCAGACTGTCGCCGCTGCGGCCAAAAGCGGCGGGGCCGATCAGGATAACGACTCCGACAAATCCAATAACAAATCCGGCAAATTTCCGGGTGGTCATACGATCACCAGCCAGCAGGAAATGCGCCAGCGGCAGGACCAGCAGGGGCACGACAGCCATGCATATACCGGCAAAACCGGAGGTGACCCGTAACTGCCCCCAGTTCAGAAGAGTAAAGGGGATGGCGTTGGTGAACACCGCCAAGCCGAGGCAATGCAGCCAGATACGCTTGTCAGTGCGGGTTTTAAAGGCAGGCAGATTGCGCCCGGTGGCATAGGTGAGCCCTGTCAGGACCAGCGCGCCGATGCAAATACGCGCAGCGGCAAGGGTCATTGGGCCAAATCCCGTCAGCGCGAGTTTTGCCCCCATGAATGAACTGCCCCAGATGATCGCAAGTGTGGCGAGCATGAGCCAATTTCTGAGGCCTGAAGAGCTGGGCGTGTTCACGGGTGAATTCCAGTTGTTGTGATGCTGTTGTACGCCGTTAAAATTCTTCTGCAATGTGGATTTTTTCTTGCATATTGCCGGGTGTGCAGAAAGCATCTGCAAGTAAGGGAGAATTGAGATGAACAAAAGTGCAGCACGGGTGCAGAAGTTTTCTGAGATGCAGTTCCAGCCCCGGTTTGAATATGGCGATCAGGCGCAGGCGGCGGTGATCTGCGGGCCTGAGGACGGGGTGGAACTGGGCGCCGGGATGGGGCGGCTGACCAACGCCAAGTTTCCGTGGACCATCAAGTATGACGAGGTGCTTGTGGTGTTGGAAGGGGAATTGAGGATCCATATTGGTGGTGATGTTCTTTCGGCGAAACAACACGATAGCATATTTTTGCCTGCCGGAACTGCACTGGAGTATGAGGCAGAAAGCGCGCTGATCCTTTTTGCGATCCATCCTGCGAATTGGGCTAAACCAGAATGACACATATCACCGACTTGCCTGTCAATGACGCAGGCAACGGGTGGACAAATATATTGGCACCGCGGGTTGCGCGCCCGTCTTTGTCTGGTGATGTCACGTGTGACTGGCTGGTGATTGGTGCCGGTTTTGCTGGCCTGGCTGCCGCCCGAAGGCTAAGCGAAAACAACCCCGAACACCGAGTGGTGATCGTTGATGCGTGCAGAGTTGGCGACGGAGCGTCGGCGCGGAACTCCGGTTTTGTCATTGATCTGCCTCACAATGTTGGAACTGACCTGGATAATCTGGACATGCAGCGCCGGTCTTTGCGGTTGGCGCGGGCGGCGGTGAAACAACTGGAAAATACAGTCCAAACCAACGCCATAGACTGCCAGTGGTCGCATCGCGGGCAATATATGGCGGCGGCCAGTGACAAGGGTGAGGCGGTTCTTGACGGGTTCAGCGCGGGTCTGGATGCGCTCGGTGAACCCTATCAGGAGGTTTCCGCCCACGACCTGAAATCGGCCATTGGCACCGGTTACTATCGACGCGCAATCTTTACGCCGGGAACAATCCTGATGCAGCCGGCAGCCCTTGTCCGCGGGGTGGCTGACGCCTTACCAGAGACAGTGGAGCTATACGAAAACACGCCGGTAACAGGCAGCCAGTTCGGTTCACCACATCAGTTTGCAACGCCCGCAGGGGCAATCCGGGCGCGGCAGGTATTATTGGCGGTAAATGGATTTGCTCCGGCTTTCAACATCTTGAAAGGTAGGATTTTTTCACTACAGCTTCTCGCCAGTATGACTCGCGCGTTGAGCCAGGGTGAACTGGCGGAATTGGGGTGCAAGCCTGATTGGGGGGTGGTGCCGGCACTGCCTTTTGGCGGCCCCACTATGCGGCTGACCCAGGATCGACGGCTGGTGATGCGTTCGGTGTTTTCCTATCGCCACTCGCGGCGTGTGAGTGCAGACCAGTACCAAAAAGCCAAGACCTTGCAGGCACAACAAATCCAGGCCCGGTTTGCCGCACTGCCCAAAGGGATTATTGAACATACCTGGGCAGGCAGCATTACGCTTTCACAGAACTTTGCGCCCGGCTTTGGCAAGCAAGCGGACGGGGTTTACTCGGCGGTCTGCCAAAATGGTGTCGGTGTGACCAAGGGTACGATTTCGGGGATATTGGCTGCGGATATGGCGAGCAGGCGGGACAATCCCCTGATTGCGGACATGGAGGCCCTGGGTGTTCCAAACCGGTTGCCGCCACGCCCGTTTCTTGATCTTGGGATTGCTGCAAAACTGAAGTGGTGGGTCCATGGCAGCCGGGTTGACGGCTAGGTCACAACCCCGAGCCATTGATCGGTGTTGTTCTTTCGTCCTTTGGTTTGAAGCAACACTGTGACGGCTATTGGTTCTGAACCGGATGGTTGTAAATGGGCTGACTTGCGAAAACAGCCTCATTTTAGGTTGCTATTTGACTGTAGCGTTAGTTATCGCTTACAGTAAGTGATGGCTTACCAAGATTCTCTAACTGCTTTATCCGACCCCACCCGACGAAAAATCTTTGAAGCGGTGGCTGTCGAACCGCAGCCGGTTGGGCGTCTTGCAGCACGTCTGCCGGTTAGTCGGCCCGCTGTTTCGCAACATCTGAAAATCCTGTCAAACGCCGGTCTGGTTCAGGCCAAGGTCGACGGGACACGGCGCATTTACGCAATTCGCCAGCAGGGGTTGGCAGAGTTGCGCAGTTATCTGGATCAGTTCTGGGATCAGGTGCTTGCAAGTTTCTCGGATGAAATAAATCGAGAGAAGGGAAAACCATAGTGACCGATCCTATTATCAAGACAATCGACCTGCCGTGCAGTGCATCTGAAGCATTTGACGTGTTTGTGCATCGCATGTCGTCTTGGTGGCCGTTGGAGAGTCATGCTGTTTCTGCTGCAGATGGAGAAAGTGCTCAATCCGTCACCGTTGAGCCGTTCGTCTCAGGTGCGATCTATGAAATCACTCATGATGGTCAGCGAAAGGTCTGGGGGGAAGTGCTGGAATTCGAGGAGGGGCATCGATTGACCTCCACCTGGCATCCGGGCAGCAACGAGAACCAGTCGACCCGGCTCGAAGTGGTGTTCGAGGATTTGGACAAAGGTGGGTCGCGGCTGACCTTGGCGCACTCGGGATGGGAAATCTGGGGTGATCAGGCCGATGAGAAGCGAAGCAATTACAGTTCCGGGTGGAAATGTGTTCTGGGCCTGTATGACGGCAAGATCCAATCGTGAAGGTCAATCGGCTGTTTTTACAGCGGTTTTCGTTAAACCTGAATCAGGTTTGGCGGAAAACGCCCCGACAAGACATTGATGTTGATGCGTTACCCGAAAACCTGATGTCTCAGGTTTTTCGCGAAACGCTTTAGGAGCTTTCGCTTGGCGGCTGAAGTTCCGTCGCGGTTCAAACTCTGAAATGCAGTGGCATGAGAACTTGTGAAAAAGGGTGCCCGGTTCGGACGCCCTTTTCAATGCTAATCCTGGGTCGGATCAGTTCTTTTCTTTGTCGACCATTTTGCCTGCGGAAATCCACGGCATCATGCCACGTAGGGTTTCGCCAACTTTTTCTATCTGATGCTCGTCGTTGATTCGCCGGGTTGCCTTGAAGAATGGCTGACCGACCCGGTTTTCCAGCATGAAGTCGCGCACGAATTTGCCGGTCTGGATGTCGCTCAGAACCGCTTTCATCCGCGCCTTTGTTTCGTCGTAAGGCAAGATGCGCGGGCCGGAGACGTATTCGCCGTACTCAGCCGTGTTGGAAATCGAGTAGTTCATGTTGGCGATGCCGCCTTCATAGATCAGATCAACGATCAGTTTGACTTCGTGCAGGCATTCAAAATAGGCCATTTCCGGCTCGTATCCGGCCTCGACAAGGGTTTCAAAACCCATGCGGATCAGTTCTACCAGGCCACCACACAGAACGGCCTGTTCACCGAACAGGTCGGTTTCGCATTCCTGACGGAAGTTGGTTTCGATGATGCCTGAGCGGCCGCCGCCGATCGCGGAGCAGTAGCTTAAACCAATTTCCATTGCTCTGCCACTTGCGTCATTTTCAACCGCAACAAGGCAGGGCACGCCGCCGCCTTTAACGAACTCGCCGCGCACGGTGTGGCCGGGGCCTTTGGGGGCCATCATGATGACATCGGTGCCCGGTTTTGGTTCGATCAGGCCAAAATGGACGTTCAGACCGTGGGCAAAAGCAATGGCTGCGCCGTCGCGCAGGTTGTCGTGGACGTATTGTTTGTAAGTTTCGGCCTGCAGTTCATCGGGCATGGTGAACATGATCAGGTCACACCAGGCTGCGGCTTCGGCGATGCCCATGACCTGAAGGCCTTCGCCTTCGGCTTTCTTGGTCGACGGGGAGCCGTCACGCAGGGCGACAACCACGTTTTTGGCACCTGAATCGCGCAGGTTGAGGGCGTGGGCGTGGCCCTGGGAGCCGTAGCCGAGAATGGCCACTTTCATATCTTTGATCAGATTGATGTCGCAATCGCGGTCATAATAAACGCGCATGGGTTTCTCCGTTGGTTATTGGGTCTGAGCGCAGGATAGGTTGATTTTTAAGAATTTGATTTCTGAAATTGCCAAACAAGTGTGCTCATGGTAATTTTCATTTGTGAATTATTAGAAAAGTGAAAAATTCATGCAAGAATTAGATGATACCGACAGGCGTATTCTGCGGTTGATGCAAGCGGATGCAGGGGCGTCCTCGGCAGAAATTGCTGAGCGAACCGGGCTGGCGGCTGCAAGTTGCTGGAGGCGGATCGAGCGGATGGAACGTGACGGGATCATTCTGGGGCGACGGATCGAGATAGACGCCAAGGCGATGGGATATGAGGTTGAAGTGTCTTTGCGGGTGACGCTCGATAAAACGCAAGCAAGGGCCTTTGATGAATTCATTGCTGCGGCGCGGGAGGTGGCTGAAGTAAATGAAATTCAGACATTTCTGGGCCGGGTTGATGTGCGGTTGAACATTTTGGCACGGGACATGACGCATTATCAGGAAATCTATCGCGCCCGAATTCTTGGTTTGCCGCATATCGCGGATATCGAGGCGTTGATGCTGGTTGCGAAAGTGAAGAATTCGGAAGGCCTGCCGCTGTGATTGATCTTGATGATACAGACCGGGAGATATTGCGAAGTCTGCAAACTGACGGTTCGTTGAGCGCCGCTGCTGTTGGGAAAAAGGTGGGACTTTCTCAACCTGCCTGCTGGCGGCGAATTCGGCGGCTTGAGGAAGGGGGTGTGATCACCGGTCGATCAGTTGTGCTGAACAAAGAAGCCCTGGGATTTGGGGTTACGGTGTTTCTGGGCGTGAAACTGGCGACAAAGGGGCGCGTGTCGCTTGAGGATTTTGAACGGGCGGTTAGCGCAATTCCGGAAGTACAGGTCGTGCAGCACGTTCTGGGGCTGTATGATTACCGGCTGAAAGTGGTGGCGCGCGATATCGCGGATTTTGAGCGTGTGTTGCGGCGACGGATTATGACCTTGCCGGGGGTTGGCAATGTCGAGGCCAATGTATTGCTGAGCGAGGAACGGCGCACAGGGCCGGTTTTGGGGTAGGGGTTTCGTGAGGACTGGACAATAAATGAACGGCGCGTTAGCCAAAGTTGAAGTGGCCTAGTCAGGACCAGGGGCGGGAATATGCTGAAAAAAATTGCGGGCATTCTGGGACTGCTGGTCTTGGTTGCTGTAACTGGCTGCGCAAAAGCACCTCAGAGCGGCCCGCCGGCGCCGCAGCAACGCCAGATCGAAGAGTTGGAGCACGAGATTCTGGCGCTTGGGCCTGAAGTTGACCCTGCCGAGGCAGCGCGCGCGGCACGGCTGGCATATGAATACGCCCATCAATTGGCGATCGAATACAAAATCACCGATCCGCCGCTGGTTCATAACTACAAGGTTAATCGCGGGCTGCGGCCGCGCGGGTTGTGCTACCACTGGGCCGAGGACATGGAATCCCGGTTGCTGAAAGAGAATTACCGGACGCTGGATATCCACCGGGCCATCGGGAACCCTGACAAAGTGTTTCGGATCGACCACAGCACAGCCATTGTGAGCCGGCGGGGAGACAACATGTATCAGGGGCTGGTGCTTGACCCCTGGCGAAATGGCGGAGCGTTACACTGGG
This sequence comes from Paracoccaceae bacterium, assembly GCA_024227475.1. GTDB lineage: Bacteria > Pseudomonadota > Alphaproteobacteria > Rhodobacterales > Rhodobacteraceae > Amylibacter. The sequence continues at coordinate 15,560 of JAAEUI010000305.1, forward strand.
CGCCGGTGGTTGAGGACAAAGACTATGACTGGCAGCCGCGCCTGAAAGTGCATGAAAAAAGGCGGCAGAAGAAAAAGAGCTGACAAGTGTTGGCAGGCCCGATTGTTGCAGGCGCCCCAAAACCATTTGCCAAAGCGATCTGATATGCTATAGCGCGGCACAGATTCACCGAAGGGCGCTGCCGTTGGGCTCGTATGCCTTTCTGAAAAGGCGCCTGATAATGCCCGCGCTGGGCAATTGGCCAAAGAGCGGGCATATTGCCCCGAAACTATGAGGACTGAAACATGAGCGACGTCGCAGATCGCGTTAAGAAAATCGTTGTCGAGCACCTGAGTGTTGACGAAGACAAAGTTGTCGAAGGCGCGTCCTTCATCGACGATCTGGGCGCTGACAGCCTTGATACCGTTGAACTGGTTATGGCTTTTGAAGAAGAATTCGGCATCGAAATTCCGGATGATGCGGCCGAGTCGATCCAGTCTTTCGGCGATGCGGTCAAGTTCATTACCGACGCTTCTTAAACCGTCACACGGTTTCAAAGTTTCAGAAACGCGGCCTTTGGGTCGCGTTTTTTTGTGCGGTGTTTTTACACACATGTCGCTGGTGGATTTGATCGGTCGCAGAACTGAGCGTAGACTAGGGGGTAAATCTGCAAAACACCCATACGTTGATTCGCCTGTTTTGCGGGGGCGAACTGCGGTGAAATCTTTTCTGGGAGAGCGCCATGATTGTTTACCCGACAATAGAAATCC
>JAAEUI010000306.1 GCA_024227475.1 Paracoccaceae bacterium
AGGCCGTCGCAACCGTTGCGCAAAGGCTGGACAACCGGCGCCTGTGCCACAGCTGCGACCAGAGCCGCTCTGCAGGCATTGTTGAGCGGAGAATTCCCTAATCCGGTAACAATCACCCTGCCCAAGGGCCAGACCCCGTCTTTTTCCCTGGCATTTGAACATTCTGCACCCCACTATGCAATTGCCGGAATTGTCAAAGATGCAGGCGATGATCCCGATGTCACCCATCTCGCCATGATCCAGGCAAAAGTAGAGCGTGGTGAAGCTGGCAGTGGAATAGTTCTTCTTGCCGGTGAAGGGGTCGGCACGGTCACCAAACCGGGATTGCCGGTTGAAGTTGGTGCACCGGCAATTAATCCTGTTCCGCGCGCGATGATTACTAGTGTTATCGAGGATCTTTGCAAAGCCCATAACATTGCTGCCGATATCACGGTCACCATTTCGATCCCGGAAGGTGAAGCGCTGGCAAAACATACCTGGAATCCACGCCTTGGAATAATCGGCGGATTG
>JAAEUI010000307.1 GCA_024227475.1 Paracoccaceae bacterium
GGCGCATGATATGCTCGGCAGTGTATTACAACAAGGCGGTCAGGCAGCCCCCGCCCTCGACCTATTGATCGATGCCCAGCGGCTGTTTGAGGCCTTGGGAGAGCGGGGCGAGCACATGGCTTCCGTTACCCTGACCGAGCAGGCCGACTGCCTCAGTGCATTAGGTCGGCTCGATGAGGCGGCCGAAAAGTATAAAGAAAGAATTAAACGGGGTGAAAAACTGCAAGATTTTCGGGGGGTGGCGGTTGGCAAGGGGAATTTGGCGAATGTGATGCGCCAGCAGGGCAAGTATGCCGAGGCTGTAGCTGCTTATGAAGCGGCACGGGCCATCTTTGAACAGCAGAATGAACCTGGTTCTGTTGCCACCATGTGGCACCAGATCGGCATTGTGCATAGGGAGGCAGGGCATTACGACGAGGCGGAAGCGGCCTACCGTCAATCGTTGGAAATTGAAACCCGGACCAACAACCGGTCCGGGCAGGGTTTTAGTTTGATTGAGTTGGGGAATCTTTACAAATCCTATTTGAATCGACCGGAAGAGGCGGTGACCTTTTACCGCCAGGCAGCCGATATTTTTGTTGAGCTGGGAGATTTGCTGCGGGAAGGGGCCGCGCGCAGCGGCATCGCCCTGGCTCTGATCAAACTTAAGAGCCACGACGAAGCCCGCTCGGAAATCAATCGATCGATTGATTGCAGAAACCAGTTTGGTTATGCGGCCGAACCCTGGAAATCCTTTAGCATTTTGCACAATATCGAAACAGCGGCCGGGAATCAGGCGGCGGCCCGGGCGGCCTGGCAACAAGCCCGGGATGCCTACCTCGCCTACCGGCAGCAGGGTGGGTACGCGCAGTCTTATGGCGGGAAACTGATGGATCACCTATTGGGCCTTATTGCTCAACAACAGGATGATGAAATTCAACCGCTTTTAGACCAGCTTGCCAATGATCAGGAGACGCCAGACTCAATTAAACAGTTGATACAGGCGATGGTCACACTCCTCAACGGCGCCCGCGATTCGGCCCTGGCCGATGATCCGTCCCTCGAATACAGAGATGCGGCGGAAATTTTATTCCTCATCGAACAGTTGGAAAAACCGGGCGGAGATCAGCAGACACCGGCCGGAAGATAGTTGCTAACCACTTTCTTCAGCGGGTTCGGTTTCCTCGTCGATTGAGAAGTAGATTTCGAAAAATAGGACACCCGGGCATCCTTCACAAAGCAGCAAAAGTAGTTAACACTTTTTTTCACCGGTTTCCAA
>JAAEUI010000308.1 GCA_024227475.1 Paracoccaceae bacterium
ATCACTCTCAACCCGCAAACCGCCGCAATCGCTTAAGCCCGACACACAAAACCAATCCGTCCCGAAAACCGGTGACGGAAGCCAGAAACCTGCGCTCGATCAGAAAATCACTGCAAACGGCCATTCATGCAGAGGTCTCTACAAACCAAAAGCCGAACAAGTCGTAAACCCCGTCCTTAATGAAGCTCGCGAGGAAAAACAGGCTACACCCGCCGGTAAATACCATTACGAGAAGTCCCAGAACCCTGAAAAATGTCCGCATTGCCACCCCCTGCCTTTAATGGCTAGTTTGACTGCCAGTATGTCACCAAGAATACGCCAGCCTAACATGCAATCGATTCCCTGAATATTCCAAATTGGCGGCTATCGTGAACCACCTGTTGTTTGACATCCTCGCTTCTCTGTCATCCGCCACGCTGACCTTTATCGTGTATCGCTGGCGGCTGGCCGATGCGGCGGCGAAGGTCGATTCAGCAGGTGTCGGCTATGGTCTCGCTCTGGTTCTCGGGGCCATCCTGGGCGGCTACGGGTTTGGCACATTGAACCTGTGGCTCAGTGACATTGATCAGATCGGGCGCTCTATCCTTGGCGCGTTGGTTGGGGCCATTGCCGCCATTGAGGCCTTCAAGCGCGCCAGCAACATCTCCGGATCAACGGGATTATTGTTTGTCCCGGCCTTCACCACCTCGCTGGTTATCGGGCGTCTGGGGTGTTTTGCCGAAGGGCTTGAGGACCAGACGCATGGCATTGCCACACAGTCCCTGTTTGCTGTTGATTTTGGAGACGGGGTTCCACGCCATCCGGTGCAGCTTTATGAATCAGTGGGCATGTTTGTATTTCTGGCGCTCACACTGCTGGCACTTCAGCGCCGCAGCTCATTATTCATGCAGCACGGTTTTTACCTGATGTGCATCTGGTATGGAGCCCAGCGGTTCCTCTGGGAATTTCTGAAACCCTACAAAACACTTGTGGGTTCGTTTAACCTCTTTCACATCCTCTGCACTGTTCTTATCTTCTACGGGCTATGCATGATTCTAATCGCCCGGAAGCGGACCTGAACGCACCGCTCAGAAAATCTGCGCCGTATATTTTCCTCGGCCAGACCATGTCCATGTGTGAGAAATGCCTCGCGCTGGTTCCGACTAAAATCATCCGGCAAAGTGAGGATATCTTTTACCAAAAACGCTGCCCTGAACACGGCGTGCAAAAGACCCGGATCTCATCGGACGCCGATTATTACCTGGCCTGCCGAGACTACATCAAACCCGGTGACCGTCCTCTGCAGTTTCAGACCCGCACCAACCTTGGCTGCCCGCATGATTGCGGGCTGTGCCCGGATCACGAACAGCACAGCTGTCTCGCGATCCTGGAAGTCAACGACGTCTGCAACCTGACCTGCCCTGTGTGTTTCGCCTCCTCCAGCCCGACACGAACGGGCAGCAAGTCACTGGCAGACATCGAAAAAATGCTGGATATCCTGGTGGAGAGCGAAGGTGAACCCGACCTGCTGCAGATTTCCGGTGGCGAACCAACCATCCACCCTGATATCATCCCTATCATTGAACTGACCCTGTCAAAACCAATCCGGCATGTGATGCTAAACACCAATGGGTTGCGCATCGCGCGCGATCCGGCGTTTGTGGCGGAATTGGCGCGGTTTTCATCTGGATTTGAGGTTTACCTTCAGTTTGACTCCCTTGAAAAAGACGCTCTGAAAGACATCCGCGGTGCGGATCTGCAAAAAGCGCGGCAACAAGCACTGGAAAACCTCGAACGCCACGGCATTTCGACAACCCTGGTTGCGGTAATCAAAAAGGGCGTGAATGACCACGAGATTGACGCCATTGTCAACCACGCATTGGAATGGTCCTGTGCGCGCGGCGTTACCTTTCAGCCGGTTCAGAATGTGGGCCGAAATGACCGGTTTGACCCCAATAAGAACCGAATGCTGCTGAGCGAAATCCGCCGGAAAATCATCGACGGAACCAACGGGTTCTCCGCCCCCGACATCATCCCCCTGCCCTGTAATCCTGAATCCATCGCGATTGGTTATGCGGTTCGCAATGGGCGCGACATTGCGCCGATCACCTCGATGATCCCGCGCGAGGTTATTGTTGAGGAAATCCCCAACGCGGTGACCTTTGAAAAATACCCCGAACTGAAGCAACGGATTTTTGAGTTCTTTTCCCTGTCGACCAACGATGAAACCGCGCCTGAGCGGCTGCAAGCCCTGTTGTGTTGCCTGCCCGAGGTCGAAACACCGCAGAATATCAGCTACAAAAACCTGTTCCGCGTGGCGATTTCCGAATTTCTTGACCCGCAGAATTTCTGCATTTCCCGGGTAAAACGCTGCTGCGTGCATTTTGTTACGCCGGATCAGGGGATCATCCCGTTCGACACCTACAATCTGCTTTACCGCGACAAATCCGGTACGAGTTGACACCCCGTTGCGGCTGAGGCATTGCAGCGCCCATGTTACGTATGTCCGGCATCAGTTTTTCCATCGAAGGCCGCCCGTTGTTTGAAGGGGCTTCGGCTACGATTCCGACCGGGCATAAGGTTGGGTTTGTCGGGCGCAACGGCACTGGCAAAACCACGCTGTTTCATCTGATCACCGGCGAGTTGCATCTGGATGATGGCGCGATTGAGAAACCGCAACGGGCGCGTATCGGTGGGGTGGCACAGGAGGCCCCGGCGACTGAAGACAGTTTGATTGACACGGTGCTGGCCGCCGATACAGAGCGCACCGCGCTGTTGGCTGAGGCTGATACAGCCAGCGATGCCAACAGGATAGCGGAAATTTATGCCCGGTTGTCGGACATTGACGCCTATTCGGCGGAGGCACGAGCTGCGGCGATCCTGCACGGGCTGGGGTTTGATGCCGAGGCCCAAGCCAAACCCTGCGCTGATTTTTCCGGCGGCTGGCGGATGCGGGTGGCTTTGGCGGCTGTATTATTCTCTCAGCCGGAAATTCTGCTCTTGGATGAGCCAACCAACTACCTTGATCTCGAAGGCACCATCTGGCTCGAGCGCTACCTGGCGAAATACCCTCATACGGTGCTGGTGATTTCCCACGACCGCACGCTGCTGAACCGTTCGGTAAATGCGATTCTGCACCTGCAGGACCGTAAACTGACACTGTACCAAGGCAACTACGACACGTTTGACACCACGCGCCGCGCCAAACTGGCCGAACAGGCCGCGAATGCCAAGAAACAGGCGGCGGCGCGGGATCATATGCAGTCTTACGTCGACCGGTTCCGCTACAAAGCCAGCAAGGCCAAACAGGCACAGTCGCGTCTCAAAATGCTGGAGCGGATGGAGCCGATATCCGCAGCCGTTGAATCCCGGGTTGTCGGTTTCAATTTCCCGTCACCAGAACAGCTGTCACCGCCGATTGTGAAACTCGAAGAGGTCAGCGTTGGCTACGATGGCACGCCGGTTTTGCGTGGGCTGGATCTGCGGATTGATCAGGATGATCGGATTGCGCTTCTAGGCGCCAACGGTCAAGGAAAATCCACTCTTTCCAAGCTACTATCAAACCGTCTTAAACCGATGTCTGGGCAAATTGTAGCCTCGGGAAAACTGCGCATCGGCTATTTCGCACAGCATCAGGTGGACGAGTTGCATCTGGACGAAACCCCGTTGCAGCACATCGCCCGCGCCTTGCCCGGGCTACTGCCCGGCAAGCTGCGTGCCCGTCTGGCGGGCGGCGGCATTGGCGCGGAACAGGCAGATACCGAGGTCGGGCGCCTGTCAGGGGGCCAAAAGGCACGATTGTCGATGCTGTTGGCCACGCTGGACGCACCGCATCTTATCATTCTTGACGAGCCGACAAATCACCTCGACATCGAAAGCCGCGACGCTCTGGTGCAGGCGCTAATGGTTTACGAGGGCGCGGTTATTCTGGTCAGCCACGATCCGTTTCTGGTGAACGCGGTGGCGGACCGGTTGTGGCTGGTGAATGACGGCGCGGTGAAACCATTTGAAGAGGACCTCGACACCTATGCCAAACTGCTTTTGAAAGAGCGCGGTGCAGGTGGCCTTAAGGCCGCGCAGAGCACGGAAAACAAACAGAAAAAACGCAGGCAATCCGCGCAACAACGCCAACAATTGGTGCCGCTTAAGGAAGACGTCACCAGATCCGAGGACAGGATCGGCAAACTGGAGCAGATGCGCGACAAGATTGATGCGCGGCTGGCAGAACCGGGCTTGTATGAACCGGGCAGCAAAGACAAACTGGTGCAACTGCAAGGCAAACGGCACGAGATTCTGGAGGCGCTGGTACGTGCCGAGGGGCTCTGGCTCGCAGCGCAGGAGAAACTCGAGGCGGCACGGGAGCATTAAATGAGCGGCGACGATCTGGCCTATCTGTCCTATGCCGGGCTGTTCCTGCTGGTGTTTGGCAGCGGCTTTTTGTACTCGCGGCGCGGTAAAATGGGCCAGACGCTGCAGATGGCGGCGATCTGGGCGCTGATCTTTGTTGGCATCATCATCGTTTATGGATTCAAGGACACCTTGCAGGGTCAGCTGTTCCCAGGCCAGGCGCAGTTGACGGAATCCGGTGGCTACAGTCTGGCGCGAAGTGCGGACGGCCATTTCTATCTGACCCTTGATGTCAATGAACAAGCGATTGAATTCATGGTCGATACCGGCGCCAGCGGCATTGTTCTGACGCAAGAGCACGCACGCGTAATCGGGCTGGATCCAGATCATCTCAGCTATCTCGGGCAGGCCAGCACGGCAAACGGGATGGTCGCAACCGCCCCGGTAACTCTGGACAGCATCAGGCTTGGGGACATCGAGGATACCCGGGTTCGCGCTTCGGTCAACGGCGGTGAAATGGAAGAATCGCTGCTGGGGATGGACTATCTGAGCCGGTTTGGCGAAATCCGGATCAAGGGCGATACCATGACGCTGGTGCGCTAGGGTCTGTCGAGTATCATCATTTCCCGCTGGTTTCCGCCCAAAATCCGCCAGGCCGATGTTAATTGAGCGCAGACAGGGTGACCCCCTTTCAAGCGAAATTGACGTCGGGATGGTGGCTTTTGGTGAAATCCCGCAGGGACGCAACGAATTTTGCTCCCAGCACGCGAATTTTCGCTTCCTATCGCAAGATGGCTGCACTCAAATTCATCGCGCTGGAAACAAAATTCGCCTGCGCCAGCGGGAAATGCTGATACTCGACAGACTCTAAAGCGTTGTGACGGAATTCTGAACCGCAGACTTCGGTTAGAACGCAACCGTATCAAGAGGTTGCAACCGGCATTTTCGTTCAATCTGATTCGGATTAACCGAAAAGTGCTTTGATCAGCGTCTAGCCGCGGCTTTGACGATGCCCCGTTTTACCCAATCGTCAAAGATTTCGAGGGCCGCCTCGGCGAATTCTGCATCATTGATATGACAGTCAAGAGGGTGCAGGTCCACGTTATCGGGCATCTCAGCCTCCATGGTTTCGCAAAACGCACCCAGCCCGGCCTGATCATGCAGATCAGCCCCGGATCGGTCCCATTCCCCGCATCCCCCTTTCGGTAACAGAAACGCGGTTTCTCCTTTGGATTCTGACAGTTGCCTTGCGTGGGCCCGGGCAACCTGGCGGCGTTCCTCGGTGTCCAGAACCACCGACGTCAGCAGGCGGTTGTGGGCGTGAGACATGTGGTTACTCCATTTTTCCGGCAAGGGCTGCCAGCCGATCAGATCCACCAGATCATAACATCCCGGAGCAACAAGTTGCGGTATCCCGGCCTTACCGGCATTGGTCAGGCGGTCAGCCCCGGCGGAAATGTTGGAGCCCATTTCATGGTTGCCCAACTCTTGGGTGCAGAAATCAAACACACAGGCAAAGGCGCCCTGCTGGGCGAGGCTTTCAAACGCCCGCCCCCCCATGCCGGTGGCGTGGAATACCGCAACTTCATAGCCGCGCTGCTCCAGCGCCGGTTTCAGCGTAACCATGTACCTGAGCGCCGATTTGCCAAGGCTGGTCATGCCGATCAGCGGGCGTTCGGACTGGGGTTTTTCCACAGCACGCGCCGCACCGAGCACGGCTCCGGCAGCCTGTGACAGCGAAGATTTGCACACTGAATTGAGGCCATAGAGCCCCCCGGCCCAGAGGATCATCTGGGTGTCCGCCGCCAACCGCTCTGCCGGAATGAGCGGCGAGAAGGACACTGTGGACACCACGTATTTCGGCACCCCAAGCGGCAGCGCGCGGCACACATCCAGCGCCAGATCGGTGCCCATGGTGCCGCCGAGAACAATCATGCCGTCAAAGCCACCCTCGGCAAACAGCCGGGCACAAAGCGCCGCAGCACCCTCAGCCATGATCTGCATTGCCTGGTTTTCATTCCCGCTGTCGATGGCCGCCTGAATAGAGCTGCCCCCGGCTTTCGCCACATCGTGTTTTGAATGATCGCAAGGCAAAGAAGGGTCGCCCAGCACGCTGACGTCCATGGTGACAACCTTGCCGCCCTGTCCCTTGATGCACTCCGCCAGATAACCCAACTCGTCGTCCTTGGTATCATAAGTTCCGATTACGAGGATGGTTTTTTCAGCCATGGGCGGTGTCTCCTTCAGCGTCTGGCGTCACGTCTGCTCCTGTATCAACCCATTACCGCAGTTGCGTGTCATGCATGTCGGTATCCGGGTTCGGGACCTTGTTCTTATGCTCTTTGATCAGGGTGCGGATGTGTAAGCCGATTATCAGCAGGATCAATGCGAACAGAATTGCCGCAATGGGTCGGTCGATAAAATCAAGCGGCGTTTTCACCCGCGCCATGGAGGAGCGCAGTTTTACCTCCATGATATTGCCAAGCACCATGCCAAGGATAATCGGCACCACCGGAAGGTTCAGGCGTTTCAGGATCAGGCCGAAAACGCCAAACCCGGCCGCAATGGCGCAGTCAGTGGTGGAATTGCGCAGGGAATAAACGCCGACAAAGCTGAGGATCAGGATGACAATGCCAAGAAAACGGGTTGGAACCTGAATAATTTTAGTTAGCAGGTTCGTCGAAAATATCAGGAAAATCAAAACGATAACATTGAGCAGCAGCATGGCAACATAAAGCGCCATGACAAAGTCCATGTTATTCTGAAACAGCTGTGGGCCGGGGATGACGTTGTGAACGTAAAACACCGATAGCATCATTGCCGTCAACGCCTCACCGGGAATGCCTAACGCCAGCAAAGGGATCATCGCGGCACCCGGCACCGCGTTGTTTGAGGCTTCAGAGGCAATCAGACCCTCTGGAGAACCCTTGCCAAACGCTTCCGGATTCTTTGAGGACTTCTGCGCGTAGGTGTAGGACATGAACTGCGCGGTGAACTCGCCCACGCCGGGTATCATCCCCATCACCACACCAAAAGACGCCGCAGCACTTGCCACGCGTTTATACAAAAACAGCTCGCGCATTCCCGAAAGCAAGCTGCCCTCCACCGGTTGCGGGTCCGGGCTGTCGTCTTTGCCGACCAGCAGCATGAATGCTTGACTGATGGCAAAAAGCCCAAGCACGACAACGATCAAATCGACACCAGATGCAAGCCAGGTTTGATCAAAGGTGAAACGTTTGGTGTATTTCACTGGCTCAAGCCCGACAGTGTTGAGGAAAATACCAAAACAGGCCAGCATCCCGGCGGCGAAAATCTGGCCACGATGGGCCAGCACCACAAGGATGATGCCAAGGAGTGCCGCAAGGAAAATCTCGCGTGAGCCGAAATGAGGCGCAACAAGTGCTAACAGGGGCGACAGGACAATCAGGCAGATAATCGCGAAAACTCCGCCGAAAAAAGAAGCGGAATAGGCCAGCGCCAGCGCCCGGCGCGCCTGCCCGTTTTGCGTCATCGGGTAACCGTCATAGGTGGTGAGCGCGTTCACAGCGGTGCCTGGTGTGTTGATCAGGATCGCCGGCAGCGCGCCGCCGTACATGGAGGAACCGTAGATGCCGAGCAGGATCGTCAACCCAACAATGGGGTCGAGCGAAAATGTGGCGGGCAGTAGGATGGCGATAGCGACGGCAGCACCAACGCCGGGGATAGCACCAATGATGACGCCGCCGATGGAACCGACCAGCAGTGCTGCAAGAACGTCCCAGCGGGCGAGAAGGTAAAGGCCGGAAAGAAGATCGTCCATCCCTGCCCCCTCAGAAATATGTCAGCATGAAAGCACGCAGCCCATCGGGAAGGCTTTCATAAAGCTGGCCACCCGGAACCTTCACCTGCAGGAAGGTTTTGAACACCAGAACCACAGCTATCCCTGTCAATGCGGCGCTGATCAGCATTCGTGGGGCCCGATAGCCCACCCGCAACGCCAGCAGAACCGCAAACAGCGGTGTTGCTGGCAGATAACCAAGCCAGGGCACGATGGTCACATAGGCCATGAACCAAAAGGCATATTCAAGGGATCGGGCCCAGAATGTCACCTCGGCCAGGCGGCCATAGATACGCGGGGACAGGGCCGAACTCAGCCAGTGCAGGGAAGCAAAAAACACCATTCCAATCAAGGAAACCGCTGGCCAGAACGCTGGTTGCGCCACCAGTTTGGTGCGTTTCACCCATTTTGTCTCAGCGCCGATCTGGCTGAGAAGAAAGATGGAAAAAGCAAGAAAAACAACCGCAAACACCAGATCACCGGGGCGGCGGTATCGCTTGAACAGGTCTTGCAATGTCTGGATGCGCGACATGGCGGTTCCTTTACGGCGTTCGAAGATCAGATATGTGGTGGCTAAAAAATCGACAGCCCCCGAAGCAGGGGCTGCCGATTGAAGGAATGTCTATTCCAATGCAGCGTTGACTTTGCCAACCGCCTCGATATCAGCTGCGATCTGAGCAGCTGCTGCTTCGGCGTTTTGCCAGTAGATCAGCGCTCCGGTTTCCTCGGACAGCTTCTTGGCCCGGTCAGAGGTCATCACCTTCTCGGCCACTGCGACAATCTTTTCACGCGCATCAGCAGGTGTGTCTTTGTGAACGAACAGGCCGTTCCAAAGCGAAAGCGCCAAATTTGGATCCAATTCGGCAACCGTCGGCGTATCCGGAGTAAGGCTGATCCGTTCTCCGGTGACCGATGCGAGCACCTTGACCTGATCAAGGCAAGGCAGGATCAGCTGAAGCGTGGTGTTGATTACGTCAACATCACCCGAGGCCAATGTGTTGCAATCCAGCGCATCAAAAGCAGCATCAGACGCATATTCAAAACCTTTGCTCGCCGCCAACGCAAAAGTAACTTTGGTTGGGATCAATGGCGCACCGAAGTGACCAAGCGCCACATCGTTGTTTTGTGCATGGGCTGCCAGACCATCGATATCGTCATAAGGCGCGTTGGCTCCTGCTGCGATCACAAACGGATAGGTCAGGAAATTGCCGATGGGCTCAAACGGGTTCGGGCTGAGCTCTGGAATGCCGATATTCGGCCCAATCACCGGAACTGCAATGATGAAGGACCCGATGGTATAGCCGTCTGCCGGGGCGTTTGCGACTTCAACTGCACCGGGGAACGGCCCGCCGCCGCCACCGGGTTTGTTGATCACCGCGGCAGGCACACCATAAGCGGCCTGGAACTCCTCGGCGATCATCCGCGTCAGCACGTCTTCCAGATCACCCGGAGGCCAGGGAACCACAAAGGAAACTGGTTTTTCGGGGTATTCGGCAAGGGCGACACCCGGTGCCAACATTGCCGCAGCGGACAACAGGCCCACAGCCAAAGTGCGTTTCATCATTTTCTTCTCCCTGTTTTCATTGGTTCATTATTTGAACCCTTGGTGCATATTTATATTGCTCGCAATTGGATTTTCTGTCAACAATTGAGTCGTTTCTGGGCCTATCGGCCCTTCCACAACAACAGATTGGCCAGTAAAAACCAATGGGAACCATCAGCAAAGCTTTGTCACTGTTGAATTATTTCTCGACTCAGCGACCAGAAATCGGGCTGACGGAATTCACAAAACTTGCAGGCCGCGACAAGGCAACAGTGCACCGGCATTTGGTTGAACTGGTTCAAAACGGGTATCTTGAGCAAGATTCGCGCAGCCGAAACTATCGGCTGGGCCCGGCAATATTGCGGCTTGCCAATGTAAGGGAGCGCACATTTCCGGCGCGCGAGGCAGTCATTCCCATCGTCGATGCTTTATCATCTGAGCTTGGTGAACTGGTTCATGTGTCGTTGTTGCAGGGCGATATGCTGTCGCCTCTCTACTATGCGGACAAAATAATCCACGGAACCAGGGTGCATTTTGACGAGGCTGAATTGTTACCGTTGCACGCAACTTCCTCGGGTCTGGCGATACTTGCCTTTGGCCCCGAAGAATTGCTGCAACATGTTCTGAGTGCGCCAATGCAGAAATTTGCCGTGAAAACCCTGTCGCGTCCTTCGGAGTTGCGTGAAGAAGTGCACGAATTCCGCCAACAGGGCTTCAGCTTTTCAGATCAGGGATTTGAAGACGAAGTCTGCTCCTTCGCAGCGCCTGTGTTTGATCATTCTCAGCGTGCAATCGGAACTTTGGCGGTTGCGCTCCCGACATCCCGGCTGAATTTGGAAAAACAGCAATTGGTTGTTGCCGCGCTTCGCAAGGGTGCCGATCAGGTTTCCTTTGTATTCGGAGGGCATTTGCCCGAAAATATCTCTAGGGATCAAATAGATGCAGCCTGAAGCGAAAGCTTTGATACTTGATTTCGGCGGTGTTGTGTCGCGCACCATGTTTGAAACCCATTCCCTGACCGAGCAGGCCCTTGGACTGGCGGCTGGTTCACTTACCTGGCGTGGGCCGTTTGATCCGGAAAGTGATCCGCTGTGGCGGTCGATGCAAAAGGATGCCATCAGCGAGCGGGAGTACTGGCAGCAACGAACCCTGGAGGTTTCCAGCCTGGTCGGAGCAAATTGGCAGGAAATGTCTGATTTCGTACAAGCTGCGCGGGGTGCCGCGCCACATGAGATTATTCGGCCGGAATTCCTGCGTGCCGCGGCCCGTGCCCGGAAAAATGGCGTGAAGCTGGCACTTCTTTCTAACGAGCTCGACCTGTTTTACGGTGCTGATTTTCGCGGCAAACTACCCTTTTTCAAAGATTTTGCCGTGGTGCAGGATGCGACTTACAGCGATATCCTAAAACCCGACCCACGCGCCTATCAAAGCTGCCTGTCTGAACTAGGATTGCCGGCCAGTTCCTGCGTATTTGTTGATGATCAGGCCCGCAACGTGCTTGGAGCCAAAGCCATTGGCCTGAACACTGTCCATTTTGACGTTACCTCCCCGGCTGAAAGCTTCGCTCAGGCGCTGGCCCTGTTGGGGATCAAAGAAGGAGTGCTTGTATGAAGGATTCCAATTTCCTCAAAGAAAACAACGCCCGCTACCTGTGGCATCCGATGGCTCATCCGGCAGACAGTCTGGCCAATCCGCCGGTGATTGTGACCGGGGCGAAGGGTGTGCGGATCACCGACGTCGACGGGCATGAAACGATCGATGCGGTTGGCGGGCTGTGGAATGTGAACCTGGGCTATTCCTGTGATCCGGTGAAACAGGCGATAGCGGCGCAATTGGATCAACTGCCGTATTATTCCACCTTCCGGGGTACCTCAAATGACGCGGTAATCGAGCTGAGCTACATGCTGCACGAGTTTTTTGAGCCCGACGGGCTGAGCCGGGCGTTTTTCACCTCCGGCGGATCGGACAGCATCGAGGTCTCACTACGGCTGGCGCGACAGTATCACAAACTGCGCGGCGAGGCAGGCCGGGTGAAGTACCTCAGCCTGAAGAAAGGCTACCATGGCACCCATACTGGCGGTACCTCGGTGAATGGCAACGCAAATTTCCGCACCCAGTATGAACCGCTGATGCCAGGATGCTTTCATATCCCGTCGCCTTATACCTATCGCAATCCGTTCAATGAAACCGACCCGGACAAGTTGGCGCAGCTGTGCCTGGCCGCACTCGAAGACGAGATTGCCTTTCAGGGCGCCAATACCATTGCCGCCTTCATCATGGAGCCTGTTCTGGGCGCTGGCGGGGTGATCCCGCCGCACGAGAGCTTCATGCCAGGCGTGCGGGAAGTTTGCGAAAGGAACGGCATTCTGTTAGTCGCGGATGAGGTGATTACCGCATTTGGCCGCACCGGCAGCTGGACAGGCTCGCGTCACTGGGGGGTACAGCCGGATATGGCCTGTACCGCCAAGGCGATCACCAACGGATATTTCCCATTTGGCGCGGTGATGTTGTCAGAAAAGATCGCTGCGGTGTTTGAAAGTGACACCAGCGGTGGTGGGTCGATTGGCTCGGGCTATACCTATTCCGGGCATCCTGTGGGGGCTGCTGCGGCGGTTGTTTGTTTGCAGGAGACGATCAAGCAGAAGGTCAACGAGAATGCGGCAGCACGGGGTGCGCAACTGCACGAGGGCCTGCTGACGTTGCAGGGGCAGCATGAATTGATCGGTGACGTGCGCGGCGGCCACGGGCTGATGTGCGCAATAGAGTTGGTGTCCGACCGGGCGAAGAAAACACCGGCGGACAAGGCAACCATTGCCCGGATACATGAGGCAACCTATCGTGACGGGGTCATGGTGAGGGTGTCAGGACCGAATATCATCCTGTCGCCGCCGCTGGTGCTGACGGAGGGCGATGTTGCCAAGATTCTGTCCGCTCTGGATACAGGATTGCAGGCTGGTTAGTTTACTCCATTCCATTAACATGTTCATGAGTTGACAAGTTGTGTAATATCCTTAACATGTAAAGTAACTGGAGACTCTCATGCCGCACATCAGCCTGGAATATTCGTTAAATCTGGAGACGGTGGTGGATGTGGCCAAGCTTTGTGACGTGTTGCGGCGCGCGGCGATTAACACAGAAGTGTTCCCGTTAGCCGGTGTGCGGGTGCGGGCCCTGCCCTGTGCGCATTATTCAATCGCCGATGGCGCATCACATCACGGTTTTATTGACATCTCGGTGCGCTTGCGGGCCGGTCGACCACAGGAGGTCCGCAAGGAGGCAACGGCTGCGATTTTCGCGGCAGCCGAGGCGTTTCTGGCCCCGGTGATGGCAGCACGACCGCTGGCACTGTCACTAGAGATGCGCGACATTGATCCGGTATTGAGTCCGAAAAGTGGGACCATCCGGCACTATCTGGAAGGCAAAGGCTGATGTCAGATCTGGAAGCAAACACAGCGAAACTTGACGGGTATCTGGACCGGTTTACCAAAGTCGGGATTCGGAACCTGATTGATGGGCAGGATGTAGCGGGGACAACCAGTTTTGAGACCACCTCGCCCGTCGACGACAGTCTGATATGTTCAGTGGCCCGAGGAACGGCCGGCGACGTGGACGCCGCTGCAAAAGCTGCCGCAGCGGCCTTCCCTGCATGGCGGGACACCCCCGCGCTGGAGCGCAGGAATATCCTGCACCGGATTGCCGATCTGATCGTTGAGCGCGCCGAAGAGATCGCCCTATGTGAATGCTGGGACACCGGGCAGGCTATCCGTTTCATGTCCAAAGCGGCGTTGCGCGGGGCGGAAAATTTCCGCTTTTTCGCCGATAAGGCACCATCAGCACGCGACGGTCAGAATCTGCAATCGACGACGCTGATGAATGTGACAACGCGCAAGCCGATTGGCCCGGTGGGGGTGATTACGCCCTGGAACACGCCCTTTATGCTGTCGACATGGAAGATTGCCCCGGCGCTGGCGGCTGGCTGTACTGTCGTGCATAAACCCGCCGAATTTTCGCCGCTGACGGCACGGATCTTGTGTGAAATCGCCCATGAGGCTGGGCTGCCACCGGGCGTGTGGAATCTGGTCAATGGATTTGGTGAAGACGCCGGACGGGCCTTGACCGAGCACCCGGCGATCAAGGCCATCGCATTTGTTGGCGAAAGCCGCACCGGTTCTATGATCATGAAACAGGGGGCGGATACCCTGAAGCGGGTGCATTTTGAACTCGGGGGTAAAAACCCGATAGTGGTATTTGAGGACGCCGATCTGGAGCGGGCGCTGGATGCGGCGATCTTCATGATCTACTCGCTGAATGGCGAGCGCTGCACCTCGTCTTCGCGGTTGTTGCTTCAGGACGGTATGGCCGATGGGTTTCTGAAAAAACTGACCGCGCGGGTGAACAGCATCCAGGTCGGCAACCCGCTGGACCCCGAGACAGAGGTTGGGCCGCTGATCCATCCAGAGCATCTGCAAAAGGTTGTCAGCTATTTCGATGTCGCAAAACAGGATGGAGCGACCATCATGGCGGGCGGTGAACGTGTGGGTGACGTCGGCTGCTATGTGCGCCCTACCCTGTTTGCAGATGCCAGCCCTAATATGCGTATTGCACAGGAAGAAATATTCGGGCCGGTCCTGACTGCCATCCGGTTCAAAGACGAGGCTGAAGCACTGGAAATCGCAAATGGCACGCAATACGGGCTGACCGGCTATATCTGGACCAATGACCTGACACGCGCCCTGCGGTTTTCCGATCAGCTGGAGGCCGGTATGATCTGGGTGAACTCGGAAAACGTCCGCCACCTGCCAACCCCGTTCGGCGGCGTCAAGGCAAGCGGTATAGGACGGGATGGCGGTGACTGGTCGTTTGAATTCTACATGGAACAGAAACATGTCGGTTTTGCCACCGGACTGCACAAAATCCCGCGGCTTGGCGCCTAAACCAGAGCGCGCATATCAAAAAGGAGAAGACTATGGGAGAAATCGTACTTGCCGCCAAGATGACGCACGTGCCCACAATGCTGTTGTCGGAACAGCCCGGCCCGGTCGAGGGAAAACGACAGCCCGCCATCGACGGGCACCGCGAAATCGCCCGCCGCGCCAAGGCGCTCGGCGCTGACACTGTGGTGATTTGTGACACCCATTGGGTGGTGAATGCCGGGTATCACATCAACGCCAACCACCGATTTCAAGGGCTGTTCACGTCAAACGAATTTCCCCAATTCATCCAGGATCTTGAATACAGCTATGACGGAAACCCTGAACTGGGTGATCGGATCGCCGCCAAAGCCTGTGACAAAGGAGTGCACACGCTCAGCCATCAAATCGACTCGCTCGAACTGGAGTACGGCACTTTGGTCCCGATGCGCTTCATGGGCCGCGAGGCCGATTTTAAGGTGGTTTCGGTCGCCGCCTGGTGCACCGTGCACAGCCACGACTCCAGCCGCAAACGGCGCGAAGCGATCCGCGAAGCGATAGAGGAAAGCGATAACAAGGTATTGCTGGTGGCTTCCGGCTCGCTCAGTCATCGGATCTGGCCCAAT
>JAAEUI010000309.1 GCA_024227475.1 Paracoccaceae bacterium
ATGGCGTTCGTCTATATTTACCTGAAGTTCTCTGATTTTACCCCGAAACGGACGCTTTTGGACGAAACTTTTGAAGATGGCGGTGTCAGGAAATGCACAGAGTATCGAAGGCAGGTATCTGATGAAGAGGCGCTTATCGGCCTTTGGGCAAGGGTGAAATATGACCAAGAAGGAGAGAGACTGCTCCGCGTCATTTACTCAGCATCATAAGGCCTACGTTCATCGGCTTTCCGCGAGAGTGTCCGAGCTTCTGTGTATGAGTGATTTGGCCCATGCTTCACCGACGAAGGAGCATGACGACGATGACGATTTCCAAAGAACTACTGGACGAGCTGCTTAGCGGCGTTGAGCGCCCCGAGGATTTACTCGGCGACAAGGGCCTGATGAAGGAACTGAAGGTCCGGCTTATGGAACGGATGTTGGGCGCGGAACTGACCGAGCATCTGGGCTATGAGCCACATGGTGAGCCTGCCAGCCAGCAGGCCAACCGGCGCAATGGGGCGACGCGCAAAGTGCTGAAGGGCAACGACGGTGCGGTGCCGATTGACATCCCACGTGACCGCGAAGGCAGTTTCGAACCTGAGCTGATCCAGAAGGGCCAAACCCGGATCGACGGGATGGATGACAAGATCATCGGGCTTTATGCTGCGGGTCTGTCCACCCGCGATATCCGCGCCCACCTTGAAGGGGTTTACGGCCTGAAGGTTTCCGCCGACCTGGTCAGCCGCGTCACCGATGCGGTTCTGGAGGAGGTTTCAGATTGGCAAAACCGGGCCTTGGAACCAGTTTATCCTATCGTTTTTCTGGATGCTCTCAGGGTCAAAATCCGCGACTCTGAAAGCCGTCAGGTCAAGAACAAGGCCGTATACGTGGCCTTGGGCGTCACTCCGGAGGGGGAACGCGAGGTCCTGGGCCTCTGGATCGCGGCAAACGAGGGGGCAAAATTCTGGCTGTCTATCATGAACAATCTGAAGAACCGGGGGCTGGAAGATATCCTCATCGCCGTTGTGGACGGCCTGAAAGGCTTCCCTGACGCCATCAACGCGGCTTATCCCGACACCTCCGTGCAGACCTGCATCGTGCACCTCGTGCGCCATTCGCTGAACTTCTGCGGCTGGAAAGATCGCAAGGCCGTGGCCAAAGGCCTGCGTCGGATTTATCAGGCCACGGACGACGTTGAGGCTGAAAAAGCCCTTGATGAGTTCGAGGTGGAATGGGGCCAAAAGTACCCCTCAATCGCGCCAAGCTGGCGGCGCGCATGGCAAGAGGTCATTCCATTCTTTGCCTTCCCGCCAGCGGTGCGCAAAATCATCTATACGACGAATGCAATCGAGAGTTTGAACAGGGTGATCAGAAAAACCACGAAAACGCGAGGCAGCTTCCCCACCGACGATGCCGCAACCAAGCTGATCTATCTCGCAATCCGAAAATTCGAAAACACCGGACGGTGCGTCCGAGAGTGGGTTGCTGCCAGAAACCAGTTCGCTATCCTGTATCCAGAACGGTTCAACAAGTGACCCGTTTCAGCCGCATGGGCTGAGGCCCATACACAGAGTTTCGGATACTCCCAGTGGTACCGTTTCACCGTCGCTTCTTCGATTGTCCGGTTCCGCTCCTATGACGAACTTGTCCCATAGTGCTTCCTTCCATTCCATCGAAAGGATCACACCATCAAACCGTGGGATCAAACACCCAATTAGGTCCTCCTCTCG
>JAAEUI010000310.1 GCA_024227475.1 Paracoccaceae bacterium
GTTGAGTATCACCTCGCCAATACGGCTGACCTCGCCCAGACCCGACAACAGCAACAGTGGCGGCTGCAAAACCTCACCTTCAAGCACCGTATGAGCTTTGGCGGAATACCCAAAATTGCGGATATGTTTGGCAAGCACACCCCCGATCAGGGAAAACCTCAAATAAGCCCGCATCGACTGGGCAACTGAAATCCAGTCATCGCCGGAGGCACCTTCCATGGTTTCATAACCCTGGTCGATGATGATAGAAATGGCGTTGTCGTGTGACGGCGCAATCGGTTCACCCAGGGCATCGTGCGAGTACCAGGTCCATTCTGGACAACGCGATAACCCAACCGCATCCGCCCCCAGGAAATAGGCCGCTGCCTTGATATTATCCGCATTGCGTTGTCTGTCCTCAACCGGGACAATGTTCCGCGATGGTGCGCCATCCTGGATCAATACAAAGGCACCGAGCGCCCGGCGCTGGGCCATCGACGGGGCTGCCTTTCGCGCGTAGTGACCATTCTTCGCTCCCTCCTGCACATGCACTCCCAGATCTCCAAACTGGGCACGGGCAAACATATCTGTGCGCTTGGGCACCCGGGCGACCCGTTCCTCATCGATAAAAGTCGTTGGATTATCGACCCGCTTCAATTTCTCGAATGGATGCGCACCATCAACAAACCGTCGCCGGGCAAAGGGCTCACGAGGGTTGGCATTGCCGGAAGTACCGTTGGTTTTCGTACGATTCTGATCAGCTGAACCCGCCAGCGCACCATCCGGTTTCAACACCAGGTCGCTAGTCACCGCAGCCACACCAAACCGGTCACCAAGATAGGGATTGACCAGAGAACCATCCTCGACTAACGCCAATCCAGCCGCCACGCTCAGGTGATTAAGGTTCACATCCGATGATGAACCGGTATGAGCGCGCGCATCAAACCCCAGCAGCCTGATATAATTGGCAATGACAATCGCCGTTTCCGAAGCACGCAGGCAGGCGCGCGCCTGCTGGGCATCATCAATCCAGTCGGTTCCCGGCTCGCCCGGTTTGGGGTCACGTGGATATTCATAAAGAAAAACGATTGCATGGCAATGCCCGTCAATGGTTGTCGGCACGGCTTCCATCGACTCCTTCAGATCCGCCATGATCATGTCAATTCCAGAGGCAAGCGTCTTGGTTTGACGGGTGCGCAAGTCCTCTGCCAGGCGGTCAACATCCGGATTGCGCAATGGCTTGGCAAGCTGGCAATCAGGTGGTAATTCGCAAATCCCGACCATCGAAGCATCGTTGAAATAACCGAATGCTTTCAGATGATTTGATCTCGCGGCAGGATCAGCGGGAATTTCCCCAACAGCACGGTTTACCATGCCAATACGAATGGCATCGAGCATGGCCTGATACTCTCCCATGGCATTGACTATTGAACGTGGTGTTTTTGTCCGCCCAAACTCCACTTGCAGCATCTCCGGAATATCTGCCGAGACAGGAATATCGTGCGTCCGGGCCAGCCGCTCCAGCGGGTAGGGTCCCAAATGAACCGGACGGTTTTTGTCCGAGAAGAACCGGTTTGCCATATCACTCTCCGCATTCAGCTACACGATTGGATGCGACCATGCCTTGCCGCTGTGATGAATTCGCAATACCGGCCAGTTGACCATTGAATTGGGTAGAAATAAACTGGTTTTTCGAAATAATTGCAGA
>JAAEUI010000311.1 GCA_024227475.1 Paracoccaceae bacterium
ATAGCCCACTCTGCTGCACCTTCCCGCATCACATACAGATAATCGGCATCTGACAGTTGTCGCCATATCTCTTCCTCAAATTCATCCTTAGACCTGGTTAAAGGAAAACCCACCTTTGGATCGCGTAACCGCCTGATCCCCATGATCCGCAATTTTTCTATCTCTTCTAACGGCTTGCCTAATCCTTCCGCCACCTTTACCAGCGGCAGCCTGTCAGTGTTGAACAGACCATAGGTTTGAATCAGAATTTCTCCCAACGGCGCCGGCATGGCATCCAGGATTTGCTTGAGTAACAGCTGATGGGGTATGTCCGCATTCATTTTCTGGTTCATGAGGCTTGAAAACCGCGCTTTCCAGGTTGAAGTCCAACGGTGCGCTTTGTACGATTGTCGGGCCGAATGGCCAGAAGGTCAATGTTTAAGCCAACAGCCAATGCAATCGCCTCACGCTTCGGGTAACAACCCTACCGCAGATTCAGGCACAGACTTCGCGGCAGCTTGCTTGCGCCGCTGCCAGCCGTAGTAGATCGCAGGGGTGAATAGCAGTGACAGGATGACACTGAACCCCACGCCACCGGCAATGACAACGGCTAAGGGTGGCCAGAAG
>JAAEUI010000312.1 GCA_024227475.1 Paracoccaceae bacterium
CCTCATCGGCATCTGCCGGATTGGTGGCACCCATGACTTCACGGTTGCGCAGAATGGCGTTTTCACCTTCCAGAACCTGCACCACAATCGGGGCAGATGACATGAACTCGCACAGTTCGTCGTAGAACGGACGTTCGGCGTGAACCGCGTAGAACACACCGGCCTGGGCTTTGGTGATATGGATGCGTTTTTGCGCCACAATGCGCAAGCCGCCAGCTTCCAGCATGGCACAGATGGCGCCGGTCAGGTTACGGTTGGTAGCGTCGGGTTTAACGATGGAAAAAGTGCGTTCGAGAGCCATGGTGTCCTCAGGGATTGGGTTGATTTCGGCGCCCACCTAACATGGGTGCGCAGAGTTGGAAAGGCAGGACTTGCCCAGGGCCAGTTTAGGTTTTTTTTTGCATGCGCCGGGCGAGCAGAAAAATCACCAGCCCAACGACAAACGGAATTCCACCGAGTACAAAAACAAAACTAATGTACGGCCCCATGCCTCCAAGCAGAAAATACAGGCTGCATCCGCCGGAAAAAACCATTATCAGGATCGAAAAAACCATAAGAAATGTTCGCATTGTCCGCCTCATTTAAAACTCTGCGACCCCGGACAAACCTCCGGGTTCGGAATGACTGCCCGCCTGCCCGCACACTCAGAGCATCTAATCATTCGGCCGGGCAAGTAGGAAAATCACCAACCCCACTGCAAACGGTACACCTCCAACCAGCAGCGCTGTTCCCAGAAAGTCCACACCGCTGAATCCACCTGCAGTCACGAAAAACAGGCTGCACCCGCCGGTAAAAACCATTATGAGAATTCCCAGAACCCTGAAAAATGTCCGCATTGCCACCCCTTTTGCCCCTAATGGCTAGCTTGACTGCCAATATTCCACTCAGAATACGTCAACCTAGCATGTATTCCATTCTCTGAAAAACCCAAAACGGCGGCTATCGTGAACCACCTGTTCTTTGACATTCTCGCTTCCCTGTCTTCCGCAACGCTGACCTATCTCGTGTTCCGCTGGCGGTTGGCTGATGCTGCCGCCAAAGTCGATTCAGCGGGTGCTGGCTATGCCATAGCCCTTGTTTTTGGGGCAATCCTGGGCGGCTACGGGTTTGGCACGCTGAACCTGTGGCTCAGCGACATCGACCAGATCGGGCGGTCTATTCTGGGCGCGCTGGTTGGGTCCATCATGGCCATAGAAACCTACAAACGCGCCAGAAACATCACCGGTTCCACCGGATTGCTGTTTGTTCCGGCCTTCACAACCTCGCTGGTTATCGGGCGTCTGGGGTGCTTTTCCGAAGGTTTGCAAGATCAGACCCACGGCATCGCCAGCCAAACCCTGTTCGCATTTGATTTCGGCGACGGCATCCCGCGCCATCCGGTGCAACTTTATGAATCCGCTTCCATGTTTGTGTTTTTA
>JAAEUI010000313.1 GCA_024227475.1 Paracoccaceae bacterium
CAGCTGCTCGGGCAAAAACAACCCGCCATCGCTCGCAAGTCCTTTGCGTAGCGCCTCGTCAAGACTGACCGGCCCAGCTCCACGCGTACTGAAATACTTCATTTCCGGTTCTCGACACACGCGCCAGGCGCATTCATCGAACTCACCCAGGATTGGCAGCCGATTCCCAGGGTCCTGCAGGCTTGTTCCATGGCACTCGCGACGTTCGGAGCGTCGTTGTCCCTGCAAAGCGCGAAGATACTGGGGCCGCTACCCGATAGCGTGGCTCCGAGGGCACCAGCTTTCAGCGCCCCAGCGACAACGACATCGAAGCAAGGTACGTTGCCCTTGCGGTGGGGTTCGATAATGACATCACGTAAGGTCTTGCCGATCAGCTCAATATTGCTGGTCGCACAAGCATGGACGAATCCGGCCAGCAAGCCTTGCTGATCCAGCCAGAGTTTCAGTGGTACCGATTTGGGCAGCGCGCGGCGGGCGTGCGCTGTATTAACCTGAAGATCCGGATGCAGCAAAGCGATGCTGACACCCTGTGGTGTTGGAAGCCGTATTATTTCTGGCAACAAAATCTCGGGGGACAGAATCAGTCCGCCGAACAAACTGGGTGCCACATTGTCAGTGTGCATACCGCCGCTGGCGAATTTTTCTCCTTCCAACGCATACG
>JAAEUI010000314.1 GCA_024227475.1 Paracoccaceae bacterium
GAAGGCCCGCAAACCACGATCCGCTCGCCCCGGTGCACCGTCATGTCAATATCGCGCAGAACGTGGAACGCCCCGTACCATTTGTTCATACCAGTGATCTGGATGGCGACTTCGTCGGACACCGACAGATGTGAACGGTCGACCGTCAGCTCGATTTCTTCGTGAGACTGAGACATAGAGAGTGCTCCTAATTCGAGCGTTTTGGATTTGAACTGGTCCAGTTTGAATTCAAAACGCTGCTACATTCCTTTTAAGTTGTTTCGTTTCGCGCTTTGCCTGCCCTGCAAACAAAGCGCGAAACGCCTAGTGTCCGGTCTTGAGTTTGCGCTCAAGGTACATGGAATATCGTGACATCGAGAAACAGAAGACGAAGAACATCAGCGCGATAAAGCCGTAAAGCTCCCACACGACGCCATTCCAGTTCGTATCTGCGCGGATGGTTGTAGCCAGTCCTATCGGGTCAAGCAGCCCAATGATCGATACCAGCGTGGTATCTTTGAACAATCCGATGAAAGTACTGACGATACCGGGGATCGAGATTTTCAAAGCCTGCGGCATTGTGATCAGCCGCGTCGCTTTCCAGTAATCCAATCCCAGCGCATCCGCCGCTTCATACTGCCCGGTGGGCAGCGCAGCCAGGCCGCCGCGGATCACTTCGGCCATATAGGCGGAGGCGAACAGCGTTACCATTATGACCACCCGTAGGATCAGGTCAAAATTGGTTCCCGGAGGCATGAAGTAGTTCAAGAGGGTCGAGGCCACAAACAACAGGGTGATCAGCGGCACGCCCCGCATGGCTTCGATGAAGCCAACGCAGATGGTTTTGACAATCATCAGGTTGGATTGGCGCCCCAGCGCCAACAGAATGCCGAGTGGCAAAGACAGAACAATGCCGGTGACACCGATTATTACCGACAACATGAAGCCGCCAAATTTGGCGGATTCAACTGCTTCGATACCAAGGGGAATAATACTGTGAAGCACACCTCCCACCGGGCCAGCCAGTAACAACCACCAGATAACCGGCGTCAACATCGCAGCGATCACGCCAACCAGCGAACCCATTGCTTTGCTGAGTATGACAAAAGCAAAATAGCCCACTACGAACCCGGCAATAATCATGACTGGCGTCCAAAACGAACCGCCCCAGAACAACCACAGCCCCAAAAACGGATAGACAGCCGAGAACCAAAGCATCTTGCGTGGCAGCCTGTTGAACAACACCGGTGCCAATGCAACCAGCATAAGAACGAAGCCAAGGTTTATACGCCAATACAACTCGCTTGGGTAAAACCCATAGAACAACTGCAGATAGCGTTCGCGAATCACTGACCAGCAAGCACCGTGATCGCCTTCAATTCCGTAGGCGGCAGAAACCGCTTCACGGCATTCTTTCAGCGACGATGCGGTCCAGGAAGACTGGAACACCCATGGCAGAATTCCACTCAGAATGTAGTAGAGGAAATACAGTGCCAGAAGCGTGAGGATCGAACTGGTGACGCTGGAAAACAGGTTTTCACGCGCCCACTTAATCGGCCCGGACGCAGCCGTCGGCGGCGCCTGTTCTGGCAGCATTTCGGTGCGGACAAAGGAAATATCACTCATATCACCGCTCCCTCAGCTTAACAGATTCATTGTACCAGTTCATAACAACCGACACCGAGA
>JAAEUI010000315.1 GCA_024227475.1 Paracoccaceae bacterium
GGCACAGATTCTACTGGTCAGTTTTCAGAAAAAGCAGGGTTTTGTCATCACTGGCGGGAAGCAGTAGTTTTTACCTGAGGCTTTGGTTATTTGATCTGCTTGCAATAGGTTTCACGCAAAAACAGGGCAGCAACAATGGCCACGAGATTGACTACCAGCAAGCTGAAAAAGGCGTTGCTATAGTTGGTTGCGGAATATACTCGAGCGCCGTCAATCAGCGTGCCATCCCAGTTGAGATCCAGTAGCCAGCCGATGAGCGGTTGCATCACGGCACCTGCACCGACGATGCACATGTTCATCAAACCCAGCGATGTGCTGCTATAGTTTGCGTCGTTCAATTCCCGTACCGAGCCAAAGCAGACCGTCATCGAGCTGCCGCCTGCACCGATGATGAAGATCAGCGCGATTAACAATGCCGTGTTGGCGGGTGTGTAGTAAATCAATATGACCAGTGCGATCAGGGCAAGCAGCGATCCACTTAGAAGGATTATATTACGCCGACCGATTCGATCCGAGGTCCAGCCACACAACGGTGAGAAAACAGCCCATCCGACAAACAGCATCGAGGTGATCCCGGCGGCCTCGGTCGTGCTGTAGGTGTGCACATTGGTTAGCCACGGCACGCCCCACAAACCGCCAAAGGAGAGCATCGTAGCCGCCATGCCAAAACCGATAACCGAGCAAATCCAGGTTTGCGGGTTGGTTGTCACCGTACGCAATCCTTTCATAATGCCAGTACGCGACCCCTGCAGTTTCTGCTCACGAGAACGTTGCGGCACCAGGAAGAACAGCAGTAGTGCAAGTACTAACGCGACCAGAGCCAGTACGTTAATGGTGCCGCGCCAGCCTATGCCTTCCACCATCCGTCGTAACGGGGCCTGACCGAAGATCCCCCCGCCCATGCCCACCGTCTGCAGCAGGCCAGCGAGCAGCGCATATTGTGCCGGTTTGAACCAGTAGCCTGCGATCGCCATGGTACCGACAAAGGCAAAGGCGACGGTGCCACCGATCAGGGCGCGGCCGA
>JAAEUI010000316.1 GCA_024227475.1 Paracoccaceae bacterium
CAAAAATTGAATTAAGATACAATCCATTTGACGATTTTTCTGGCTCCAGTAATGACATCAATTCTGGAATCGTCGGCAGCCGCCAGTCATTGAAACCAGCAAAGCGTTCCCGGTTGAGTTGTTTCACATACTCCTGTGCTTTTTGATATGTCATGTAATTCGATGAACCGGATTTCTGCCACGTCAGCCCGGTGGCGTGGTCAATAATGACATCGCTCCGGTCTTCGTACTGATTTTGGACGCACTCAACTGGTCGCCAAACCGGAAAGGAATATGTCTTCTCATCAAGTGTTAGTCCACACTCTTGTTGCATCATATCTTTTGACACGGGTTTGGGTTCACTTCGCAAACGAATCGGCGGCGGCGGCGGCCCGGTCGCCTGCGGGGGTGGTTCCGGTTCCGGTTCGGACGATGGCGGCGGCAGTGGGTTGGGCTTCGACTCAGGGCTGGATTTTGTCTGTGGCGGTGGTTGGTGTGTTGAGGTATGCATGTCCTCTTTGACCTGCTCCTCTTTGACCTGCTCCTCTTTGACCTGTACCTCAATCTGCGGACGTTCTTGTTTCGCGGCGCGGCGATTCGGCCGCAGCACGCGCAGGATGCGCTGGACACCGTCGTGATATTTCGCTTCGAACGGAAAAAGGTTGACCCACTGAATGTCTTGCAGGCGTTCATCTTCAGGTTCACACGAGTCAATCCGGACCGGGATCAAAAAGATGGCTGATGGAGGCATTCGTTCCATCCAGTCCAGGGCTTCTTTCAGTTCTTTCTGGACATAGCCGGTCTTCGAAACGGATTGCGCGGAGAGGATCGTGATAAAATAGACACTGTGTTTCATGGCCTTTTTGATCGCACTTTTCCAGCGTTCCCCCGGCAAAATGTCTTCACAGGCAATCCAGGCCGCGACTCCGGCCTGTTTGAGATCATGATATAATTGCGCTGCCACGGCCTCATCTTCATGAGCATAGCAAATGAACGCCTGGTTGGCAGGAACATCCTTGACACCCGTCCCCGCAGACGACCGATCCTCCCGGGAAGGGTGCGGGGCGGGTGCATTGACCTGAGCTAACAAGCCATCCAATTCCTGTTCAAGCCGCAAGCCTGCGACAAAGTCACGGGAATTCTCCAGTACCACAGTCAGCGCATAGGTGTCCTGGTCTGGCAGCCGGCCCCATGCTGCAACGGCCTGGACGATGGTCGATATATCGGTCAGCGGCGCGGTCGAACGCGCGAGCGCGGCCACCGGTTTTGATGGCAGCCCGCGCAGCAGCATATCACGGTTTTCCCGCTGCTGTAAGGCCGTAAGGCCGATACAATAGTTGATAATCCGGTCAATCAG
>JAAEUI010000317.1 GCA_024227475.1 Paracoccaceae bacterium
ATGAGCCATAGCGGAAACTCGGGTGACCAATCATAGCGGTGGTCCAGCCCTGCCACGATGACCATAGGGAGGCTGATACTCACCGCCATCAGTGGAGCAAGCACTTTGTCCCAGGCTTTTGCGTTCTGGATATTTTCGATGTTCTGTCGTTCGGCCGTTAATCCGGGATGTCGCAGTTCTGCCCACATGCGCCCCCCTGTTCCAGCGACGACGATCAGAAGGGAATAGAGCCACGCTTGCCACCAACCGAGGTCACCGCCGCATATAAATAGGAACAGTGGGATTAGGAGATACACCACAACCAATTTGATCCATTGGCGAGGTGATACTGTTTGAGCCGAACCTTCACTGACCATCTTCGCTGACACGTCATTCCCCAAAATAAAACTGATGCGAGAGTATGCCTGTCTGACGTCAGCGCCAATGTGACAGTTCAGGTCGATTTGGTAGGAGAGGGGTTCCGGCTCATCGAAACCGCCAAGAAGTGACGATGAGCCAGAAACCCGGAACGCGAAAGAGCCAGGGCGACAAGGTCGTGAAGAACATCTGATCAAAAGCCTCAGATGACGGCACCGAGCCCTTTGCCGACCATGGCCGAGCCTGCGAGCACTTCCGCAATGTGCCTTTAGAAGGGTTCTTGCAAAAGAGATTTGAGAAGTAACTATCCAACGCCTAAGTTGCCTCAACCGAACGAATTGGAAACCAGAAGCCATGAGCAAAGACGAGACCGAATATTCCGACGAATTCGCGGCCGGGCTTGAACTGATGTGGGGGGAAGGTTTCTTGTCGCCCGGTGGGCCGGAGGAAGTTGGCCTGATTGTCCACGGTCTTGATCTTCGCGGCAAGGAAATTCTCGATATCGGGTCGGGCCTAGGTGGGCCATCCATTTGTCTGGCTTCGCAACATGGTGCGGGTCGTGTGGTCGGGATTGATCTCGAACCGCTTAATGTCGAGCGCGCCACCGACTACGCCGCCAAGGCCGGCATCCCAAACCTCCTGACTTTTCTGGCGGTGGACGGCGGCCGCCTGCCGTTCGAGGACGGGTCGTTCGATATGGTGTTCAGCAAGGACTCCATTACCGAGGCGCCGAACAAGGAGGACATCTTCCTGGAGGCATATCGTGTATTGCGTCCGGGTGGTTGGATCGCCATGAGCGATTGGTTTTGTGACACGTCGCCATTCACCCCGGAAATGAATGCATGGATGCAGCAGATGGGCCTGGCCCTGGAAATGACGACGCTTGATGAAACCGCGGGACAACTGCGGAAAATCGGATACGCCGATATTGTCATCGAGGATCGGAATGTCTGGTATCAGGATTATTCGAAGCGCGAAGTCGCGCGCATGGCCGGAGAAGACCAACATCGCTTTGAACAGGTTTTGGGCGAAGAGGTGACTGCTGACTGGATCGAAGTGACAACATTGAAAACCCGCGTGGTCGCACAAGGCCAGTTGAGACCCGGGCACTTACGGGCGAGGAAGCCGTAACCTAACATTTTCTGCCTCCCTGCTTTTGGCTGCATACACAAGTGCATAAAGTCGGCATTGGGGCGGGCGCAGCGAATTGGTGCTTTGTCCCGCTCAACAGCCATTGACAACAATCCATCTCTCCAAAAGGATTAAAGTGTTGCGTCGATCCATTGAAACCACCGCCCAA
>JAAEUI010000318.1 GCA_024227475.1 Paracoccaceae bacterium
CTGCGGCAGAAGCCGTTTTTGGTTTCATACCCTGAACCCATTACACCCTTGATCATGCCGGAAAGTGTTGCCGATCGGATTTTTGTTGCGGCTGATCGTTTCATTCCGCAAATGATGGGCCCGGCAATTCAGCTTGGCGCAACAGGTCCGGTGACCTTACCCGCAGCCGTGGCGCATGGAACCGCAGAATCCATGATGTGCGTCGTGTTGGCGCAACTCAAAAATCCGGGATGTCCGGTGGGACTGGGCTGCAACTTTGCCGCATTTGATATGGCACAAGGCCTGATAAGCACAGCAGGTCCGGAGATGAGCCTGGCCTTGGCTGCTCAGGCAGAGGTGGCCCAGTCTTTTGGTCTTCCAACCTGGGGATTGGCCGGGGCGACCGACGCCAAAGTGCTGGATGCTCAAGCGGGAGTCGAGGCGACTTTCCATATCATGGCCCAGTGTATGTCCGGTGTGAATCTTATCCATGATGTTGGTTATATGGACGGATCTATGGCCTGTGCCGTGGAACAACTGGTTCTCGGCGATGATATTATCGGCATGGTTAAAAGATTTATGAGGGGCATGGAGTTTACTCCCAATCAAATTGCCCGGGACCTTTTAGCACAGGTTGGA
>JAAEUI010000319.1 GCA_024227475.1 Paracoccaceae bacterium
CACAGACTTCCAGTGATAGATGGATATGATCTGAATAAAGAACCTATTGATGAGTCCGTGGTAGGCATGTAAACGACGAGTTTTTTTTCAGACGAATTCCGACAGTCGCTTCAAAGAATACACGCCGGATAATCCCTTTACCGGTTTTGGTTTTTTTTCGTGCTTGGAGTGGAATAGGTCTTGACTCACCGGCTGAAATGGTTCTGGGCGCGCCGGTCGCGTTTCAGGGAATCGACGAGATTCGCAGGATCCAGGGGCAAACGGGGATCACGTTAATGACCTGGTCCGACCCAGCAGGGGCATGAATGCATCAGGCACCGGGCGGGGCTTGGGTGGGCGGAGCCCCCGTCGCCGGGGCACACGTGTTCCCGGAAGGTCGGACGCGCTTTTCGAACCAGTGCTCCGCATGGCGGGCAACTTCTGCCAGGCGCGACTCCGGCCATTTTTCAATGCGGGGGGGGTAGCACCAGATCCTTTTTGTAAGATGTTTTGAAACAATCCAGGAAGTTTGCCAGTGCGAGCACCTTGCAGACCCATCTCATATCTCCGAGTGTGAAATCTACCTGAAGATAGGCATGGGCGAGTCTTGCCAGGATCTGCTGATCAGCATCGGTCAGAGGAGCCATCGATTCGACGGCCGCGATCGCCTGCTTCCATTGTCCATCGGCCAAGTGCCGGTCGACCTGTTCGAAGATGCTCAAAATTCTTGACGCGGCGCTTGCTGCCTCACGCCTCTTTCCTGATTCCGGGGACCGTAAGGCGACTTCGGCATAATCGATGTACGGTTCCAACTCGCACCGGCCGTTTTCATACGCCAGGCCTTCCTCCCACGTGCCGAGGGCCTGTTGCACCTCTCCCAGGATGAAATAGGCCATACCCAGCAGGTGGCACAGATGGCATGCCGATCCGTCATCTAGACCTTCTCGCGACAACTCTTGGAGCAAATCGATGACGGCGGGCCAGTCGGATTTCCGCGACGCTTCATCCGCCAGTTCGATCTGTACCAGGTAGTGGTCTGGATATTTCTCCCGCATCCATCGTTTCAAATCCGCGGCTTCCTCCAGGCGCAACATCCACTCCAGTGCGTACACCAGCGCGGCGACATTGTCGGCCGGGGCGTTTCTCTTCATTTCCCGCATCATTCGCCGCGTTTCCCTGAAATCGGAATTGCGCAATTGCAGTGTGAATGCCATCGATGCCGCATTGATCTTTCCGGTGGGCAACGAGCATACCCATGGGCCCTCGAAAGGTGGCGTGTGCAATGCGGGGGGTGAGTCTACCAGGATAGCCGAAAACTCGGGCGGCTGTTCATCCAGCAGCCGGGCCTCGAATCCAAAGGGAGAAAAAGCCACGGCGGCGACCTGACGGAATGACTCATCGCAGGCCAGCATGAGATTCTCGGGTGCGTTCACACTGAATATCATCTCAAGGCCGTTATCGGTGGGTTTCCAGGCGGCGATCCGGCGGCCGAACCGGTTCCCGCTGTCCTGAAAAAAATGGGCAAACACGATGCCATGATCCAGAGAGGTGGCGATTCCGTGATGCGCCTCCCCATCGGAATTGGAGATTTTGATCGGTTTGTACTTCTTTTCCGGATCTGGCTTAACCTCCAGAACCAGCATGAAAGCCCCTTGCATTTGCGAATCAATAACAGGATCCAGGGCGCCGGTGTCGTCAAAAGGCAAAAAGATATAATCCAATCCGTTGGGATGAACGGCGGCATGATGAATGGTTCCGATGGTCTCCAGTGTAAACGTTTCCAATACCTTGCCGTCATCCGTGCAAATCCGAACCGATCCGCCCAGCAAATCCTGCAGAACGGTCCGGTATTCGCCTCCGACATAAATCCGGTCGGGAAAACCCGTCGATCTTATCCGCCGGATGCTGCGGGCCCGATCGATGTGGACGATCTCGAAGACATCATCCAGGTTTTCAGTCGTGCCGCTTTTTTTCAACCACAAAATGCGGCTTTGCGGGCACAGGAGGACATCCTCGTATTCTGCCTCCCCGGCGATAAAGGCGCTGAAATCATGCCAGAAAAGGACATCGAAAGGATTGAGCCTCAGCTGAAAAACCTGCCCCTTCAAGTCGTTTATCCACA
>JAAEUI010000320.1 GCA_024227475.1 Paracoccaceae bacterium
ACGCCGCTGTCAGCAATTTCAGCAACACGTTTGGCCAGAGCTGCCGAGCCTTTGGAACCAAACTCCCAGTGCTGCGAAACTATCGCTTCGGATCCCTGCTCAGTCACAAAGTCCTGTACAGCTTTCACTTCGGCATCGGTGTCAGTGACAAAATGGTTGATGGCGACCACAACCGGCACGCCAAAGCTCTTGAGGTTGTTGATATGGCGACCAAGGTTGCCACAACCTTCCTGCACGGCAGCTACATTCTCTGCTCCAAGATCAGCTTTCGCGACACCGCCGTTCATCTTCATCGCGCGAACGGTGGCAACCAGCACAACACAATCGGGCGACAGGCCAGCCTTGCGGCATTTGATGTTCAGGAATTTTTCAGCCCCCAGATCGGCCCCGAAACCTGCTTCGGTCACAACATAGTCAGCCAGTTTCAGCGCGGTTTTGGTCGCCACAACCGAGTTACAGCCATGCGCGATATTGGCGAACGGACCGCCGTGCACAAATGCCGGGTTGTTTTCCAGTGTCTGCACCAGGTTCGGCTGCATCGCATCCTTAAGCAGAACAGTCATCGCACCATCTGCCTTGATATCACGGCAGAACACCGGCGAACGATCACGACGGTAGGCCACGATCATGTTGCCCAGGCGCTCCTGCAGGTCTTTCAAGTCATTTGAAAGGCACAGGATCGCCATCACTTCCGACGCAACCGTGATGTCAAACCCGGCTTCGCGCGGAAAACCATTGGCGACACCACCCAGCGAACAGGTGATCTGACGCAATGCCCGGTCGTTCATATCGACAACGCGTTTCCACTGCACGCGGCGCACATCAATCTCGCATGCGTTGCCCCAGTAAATGTGATTGTCGATCATCGCAGACAGCAGCGAGTGGGCAGAAGTGATGGCGTGAAAGTCACCGGTGAAATGCAGGTTCATATCTTCCATCGGAACCACCTGCGCATAACCGCCACCAGCGGCACCACCCTTCATACCGAAGTTCGGGCCAAGCGAGGCCTCACGGATACAGATCGCAGCGTTCTTTCCGATCGAACACAGTCCGTCGGCCAGACCAACGGTCGTCGTCGTTTTTCCTTCGCCGGCCGGAGTCGGATTAATCGCCGTGACCAGGATCAGTTTACCGTTTTCCTTGTCAGCCTGAGCCTTGATGAAATCGGCAGAAACCTTGGCTTTGTCGTGGCCGAACGGCAGCAGATCTTCAGAAGGAATACCAAGCTTTGCACCAATCTCCTGGATCGGCTTTTTGTTGGCTTCTCGGGCGATTTCGATATCGGTTTTATATGCCATGGGGTCTGTCCCTTTTGGTAGGCGTGCAGAGTGTTGAAAGACTGAGCACTGTTATGACGAAGTCGGTCTGAGTCTCGCTATGGAAAACCGACATATTCCGCTTTGTTATCGGCTTTTGCTAGGAAAATGCATCAGGAGAAATCAAAAAATGAAATGGCCCATGCAAACTACGGGCCATTTCAGAAGCTTCACATTGCAGGTTACCGGTTCAGGTCGGCTCCGGTTCCAAGCCGCCATCCGGCTTGGACTTGGGCTTTTTGGTTTTTGGAATGGCTGTGATGCTCGACGTACCACCAGTGTCGGTGTCATCGTCATCCTCGCCCCGATTCAGCGGCTGACCCGCAATCACGCGGGTAATTTCAGAGCCGGTCAGTGTTTCGTATTCCAGCAAACCCTGCGCGAGGTTTTCAAGATCTTCGGCATGGTCCGTCAGCACCCGCTTGGCGGTTTCATAGCCTTCGTCAACCAGTTTACGAACCTTGTCGTCGATGGTTTTCTGGGTAATGCCTGAATGGCTCGAATTACTCTGATAGTTGCCCAGATACGCCTGTTGCTCGTTAGCGTAGTCGATGTAGCCCAACTCCTCATCAAACCCGAACTGGGTTACCATCGCCCGTGCTATCCGGGTCACTTGCTGGATGTCCGAAGCCGCTCCAGAGGTCACGTTCTCAGCCCCGAAGGTTAACTCCTCAGCCACCCGTCCGCCCATCGCCATGGCGATCTGGGATTTGTACTTGGTGAAGCTGACCGACAGCTGATCGCGTTCAGGCAGGCTCAGAACCAGCCCAAGCGCACGTCCACGCGGAATGATCGTCGCTTTATGGATCGGATCGTGCTGTGGCACGTTCAGCCCAACAACAGCGTGACCGGCCTCATGATAGGCTGTCAGCTTTTTCTCGTCCTCAGTCATCACCATCGAGCGGCGCTCCGCCCCCATCATGACCTTGTCCTTGGCGTTTTCGAAATCTTCCATGGTGACAAACCGCTTGCCGGTCCGCGCCGCCGTCAGCGCCGCCTCGTTCACCAGATTTGCCAGGTCAGCACCTGAGAACCCAGGTGTACCACGCGCAATGATCCGCATGTCCACATCCGGGCCAAGCGGCGTTTTGCGGGAGTGAACATCCAGAATTTTCTTGCGTCCGTTGATATCCGGCAGGGGAACTTGCACCTGACGGTCAAACCGTCCAGGCCGAAGCAATGCGGGGTCCAGCACGTCAGGACGGTTGGTCGCCGCCAACAGGATTACGCCCTCATTGGCTTCAAACCCGTCCATTTCCACCAGCAACTGGTTCAGTGTCTGTTCGCGCTCATCGTTGCCGCCGCCGTATCCGGCACCCCGGTGGCGGCCAACTGCATCAATCTCGTCGATAAACACAATGCAGGGAGCGTTTTTCTTGGCCTGCTCAAACATGTCACGTACACGACTTGCTCCCACGCCGACAAACATTTCAACGAAGTCGGAACCGGAAATGGTAAAAAAGGGAACTCCGGCCTCACCTGCGATTGCCCGCGCCAATAGGGTTTTCCCGGTACCCGGAGACCCAACGAGCAAAGCACCTTTGGGGATTTTACCACCCAAACGCGAGAACTTCTGCGGATCTCGCAGAAACTCCACGATCTCTTCCAGTTCGTCCTTGGCTTCATCAATCCCGGCGACATCATCAAACGTTACCCGGCCATGCCTTTCGTTCAGCAGCTTGGCTTTGGACTTGCCAAATCCCATGGCACCGCCGCGCCCACCGCCCTGCATCCGATTCATGAAGAAAATCCACACCCCGATCAGAACGAGAAATGGCAACCAGATCGAAATGGCTGACAGGAAACCAGATTGCTCCTGCGCTTTAACATTGACGTTAACACCGGCATCAACCATCCGGTTTGCCAGCCCATCGGTTTCCATTGCGGCCCGTGGCTGGATCGTCTGATACCGCTGACCATCTTTGGCCCGAATGGTAATCAGCTCTCCGTCCATCTGAACTTCTGTTATTTTTCCGTCATCAACCCATTCAATGAATTGCGAGTAAGGCATCGTATTACCCGCATTCGACGACTGCGTGTTGCTGAACATGTTAAACAGCGCTACGACCAGCAGAAATAAAACGACCCAAAATGCTAGGTTTCTGGTGTTTCCCAAAACTCAATCTCCGTTGTGGAGCCAGACAACAGCCCAACTCTCGTGCAAGCGCTTATCGAATACATAGTGTTCTGATCCTGGCCTTCAATGCGTCATGATAGACGTAAAGAAGTCGTGAACACCATTATCGAGCCGACACGTCCAAGTCCCGTCTTTATCCACTATCGGGGCCGACATCAATTCGTTATTGTACCAGATTGATGGTGTCGAAAGTATGGTATTTCGGCTCTCGGCAGAGTCCCGCCAAAATGGTCGCTCGCGGATACCGGCCTCTCCTAACGCTCTGATAATAATTTGTTTATCACTGTCTGGGCCCGATAATTTCCATCGACGGTCAAAAAGATCATCAATATCACTCGCTGGTCTGACCGCGTTGCATTCGCGACATATCTCGATTGTGTCGCCTTCCGCGAATCCCACCAAGCAACCGGACAAGGTCGATGTTTTCCCTTCAGCCAACTCCTCAATCAGCCGCTTCAGAGCCCCCAGGCGGGGGCGGTATGTTGCTCCGGACACCCATCTCAGACAGTGGGCCATGAGCCTGTTCTGCTGCTCTTCAAAGCTTTGAAAAAACTCCTGTTTACCCAAGCGAACTGAACCGCCGGGGGTTGGTCTTGCGATTCTCAACGCCAATTCATGGGTCTGAAATTCCAGGGCGGTGCGCGCCTTTTGCATCCGTTCAGCAGTTCCTGCTAGCAGGTCAGGTGTTAGCCCCATTTCTGCCAGCGCCCCGGCTGCATTGCGCCAGCGGACCCGATCAAATCGCGCGTCCAGATTGCTGGGGTCATCAATCCAGCCCACATCGGTGTTCCTGAGATAGCTGCGCAACTCAGCGCGGGTTACACCCAGCAATGGCCGCAACCACATAAACCCATCAGTCTTCGATTGCGGGTAGATAGCCGCCAGCCCGTCGACCCCGCTGCCCCGCGCCAGCCGCATCAGAAAAGTTTCTGCCTGATCATCTTGGGTGTGCCCTGTTGCAATGGCTGTCAGCCCCTTGCGCGTAGCCCATTGCGTCAGAAGCGCGCGCCGGGCGTTTCGTGCCGCGTTCTGCAGGTTTCCTGACCCCTCCCAACCGCGCCAGTTCAGCGTCTGATGCGGCAGGCTCAGTGATCGGCACAGCTCAGACACAGCCTTCGCCTCCTCGGCCGAGCCATCCCGCAAACCATGATCAACCGTTGCCACAAACAAGGGCCGGGACAGGTCTTGTGCCCAGTCCGCCATTAGCACCAGCAAAGCAGTCGAGTCTCCGCCACCGGAGACCGCCACGCCAAGGGGGCCCTCAGGCGCGAGCTGTAATTCCTCCGCTAATCTTTTGGAAAGCGTGTCTTCGCTCAAGGGCAGCCCATCGAGCCGTATTCGGCGTTGGCCTGTTCGACAACCTCAGACGCCGGATAGCGCACCGGAACCTCTGACAGCATCAGGCAAGCCTCTTCGTTTTGCCCCAGTTGACTCAGGCTTATCCCGAGCCGGTACAACGCATCCGGGGCTTTTACGCCAGCCGGTGAGCCACTGAAACTTTCAAGAAAACTGAGGGCTGCGTTGCTCCAGTCCGATGCGCCCGCCAGTGCTTCCCCGCGCCAATAGTAGGCTTCCCCGGTCAGCGGCCCTCCCGGAAAAGCGAGCGCAAAGCTCTCAAACAGAGTGGCGGCTGTTTCGAAGTCGCCGGCCTCATAGGCCGCAAAAGCCTGGTTGAAACTTGCTTGCTCACTGGCTGTCTGGTTGCCAGATTCGACTGTGTTTGTTGTGTGATTAACGGTTGTTTTGGGCACCACCATTCCGCCCAGTGGTGCTGTGCGATCAAGCGTCGTGATATCGCAGTTCTCTTCCAGCTCACACAGCCGGAACTCCAGATCTCCGACCCGGTTTGTGCCGTCCTTAATGATCTGCTCAATGTGGTATTGCTTCTGCTCCACTGCACCGGTGAGCCGTCGAACCTCCTGTTCAAGGGCATC
Source organism: Paracoccaceae bacterium (assembly GCA_024227475.1). Classification (GTDB taxonomy): domain Bacteria; phylum Pseudomonadota; class Alphaproteobacteria; order Rhodobacterales; family Rhodobacteraceae; genus Amylibacter. Next base: position 5,388 of record JAAEUI010000320.1, read on the forward strand.
AATTCGCTGCAATGCCGGCCCCGTGGATTCGCCCTGCAGGCCATTCTCACCCGTGGTCGACAAATCACGCCGCAATGTCAGGATTTCGCCATACAAATATTCCAGCTCCTGCCTGATATCGGCCAGCGTTTGGCCCGTTGTCTGAGCAAACCCGCTGATGGATGTAGCGAATGACAGTACAATCCCCAGAACAATCGCTTTTGCAGTTGGCGCTGGCATCAGCCTGATCCTCTTAACTTGTCAAACCACCGGCAACCACGGTCACCGCCCGGCGATTCTTTGACCAGCAGGTTTCATCCGAACAGATTTCGATCGGGCGTTCCTTGCCAAAGGTTACGGTTTTGACCCGGTTATCCGCCACACCGCGACTGACCAGATGGTCCCGCACAGCACTGGCACGGCGAGCGCCAAGCGCGAGGTTGTACTCCCGGGTACCCTGCTCGTCCGCGTGGCCTTCGATGGTCACGGTTTTGTCGGTGTACTCCAACAACCAGTTCGCCTGTGCGTTCAGGGTCGCAATGGCGCTATTCGTCAGCGAGGCCTGGTCAACCACAAACAACACTCGGTCACCTACGGTTTGCTGAAAATAAGCAACAGATGCGGGGTCGGAGGCATCCCCGGCGCCGACCCGGAAATCATCCGGGTTTTGTGAGGCTTTCGGTACCGTGTCACATGCGGCCAGCGCGGTGGCACACAGAAGTGCGGCAGTGAATTTTGTGAATCTCATTTGCTCTTCCTCTATACTGCGGTTGCTCCGCATTTGCGGCAATGTATCAGATGATCGCCGGTTTGTGAATCATCTCTGTTTTCACTCAAGAAGGGTTGACCATGCGGGGTCCGACGCAAATGTCGGCGTCTTGATTTGGCGCAGGTTCCGCCCCGTCACATCCACGGAATAGAGCGACGGCGCACCGGCTGCCCCGGCGGTCTCGCGGAAAAACATGATGACGCGGCCATTGGGCGACCACGTCGGCCCCTCATCCAGAAATGACCCGGCCAGCAGCTTCTCCTGGCTTCCGTCCACGCGCATCACACCGATATGAAACCGGCCTTTGTGAATTTTCGTAAATGCAATCATATCGCCGCGGGGTGACCAGACCGGCGTGCCATAACTGCCGTCGCCAAAACTTATGCGCTTGGCCTCTCCGCCAGCTGCGTTCATCACGTAAACCTGCTGGCCTCCACCACGATCCGATTCAAACACGATCTGGCGACCGTCCGGAGAAAAACTGGGCGCGGTTTCAATCGCGGGCGAATTCGTCAGCCGCTGCTTGCGCCCTGAAGCGATATCAAACGAATAGATGTCGGTATTGCCCCGCTCTGTCAGCGACATCACAACCTTGCGGCCGTCGGGTGAAAACCGCGGTGCAAAAGTCATACCCGGATCCGAATCCAGCACCCTGCGCGACAGGGTATCGACATTCATCAGGAACACTTTCGGCACACCGGTTTCGTAGCTGGTGTAAATGATCTCTCGTGCATTGGGCGAAAACCGCGGAGCCAGGACGATGTCGTCTGCGTTGCTCAGATAGCGCACATTAGCGCCGTCATAATCCATCAGTGCCAGACGTTTCTTGCGGTTGTTCTTGGGGCCCTCTTCCGCAATGAAGGCAACGCGACTGTCAAAATACCCGCTTTCACCTGTCAGCCTGGAGTAAACCGCATCGGCAACTTTGTGCGACATCCGCCGCCAACTGTCCGAACTGGCCACAAATTGCAGACCGTTGCCCAGTGGGGCCTGTGCAAAAACGTCAAACAGCCGGAATTTCACAACCATCCGGTTGTCCGAAGTTAAACTGACCGCGCCGGTGATCAGAGCCTGCGAGTTAATTGCCTTCCAGTCCGAGAACTGGACCGGAGCGTCAAAATTACTGATTTTGGAGATATGTGCTGCAGCCGGAATTTCCCTAAACAGACCGGAGCCAACCAGATCTGCAGCCACCACCTGCGTCAGCTTTGCTGCATATTCATTTGCCGCTGCGTTTTCCGCCACGAACAGAGGAACGGCAAAGGGCATCGGTTCAATGATACCTTCTGTAATCTCAATCCGCAGCGGCTTGCTCTGGGCCAGCGCCCCAACACCTGCCGTCAACGACACTACACAGGCAAAACCAACCGTCTTCATCAAGTTCCTGATCATTTGACCACCATTTTTTGGGGGTTAAAGGCAACTTCGAGCTGCCGCCACTGTTCGTATTTCTCACGCGGCAAAGAATAGGGTGCACATCGGATCAGCGCCCGCCGCCCGGCTTCAAACGCCTGCCGGACTGTTCCCTCCGGGGTTCCAGAAGGTTCAATCAGTTTTGGGCTGCCCGCCAGCTTGCCATCCGGGGTCAGCTCCACCGCCAGCACAACGACAAGATCGCGCGCATTTTGCACACCAACCGGGACGTTCCAGCACTCCTGAACCGCCAGCACCAATCCGTTCTTTTCAGAAGACGTCAGCGGCGGCCCGCTGGGTTTGGGCGTGTCCGCCTCGTTGGTCGCCTGCTTGAGGGCCTCTTCGATTGCCTTGGCCTCGGCCTCACGCTGCGCTGCCACTGCCGCTTCAGCAGTATCTTTCCTGGCCTTGTCAGCCTTGGCGGCAATATCACTTGGTCGCCCACGTGGTCTGCTGGATTTCGCCGGGGCGGCCGAATTCGGATCATCAACCGGATCGGTCACAATTTCGGTAGCAGACTCCTTAGGCGCAGCTTCCTCGGCCTCTTCAACCTGCTCGGTCGCGGTCACATCCGGCGTCGTAGCCTCGACTGTTTCCTGCGCTGTCTCCGCGTCAATCTCCGGTTTTGGCGCTTCGGTGGTATCAATCCGCGGGGCCGGGCGTGGCTTGGGCTGCAACAAAGCCAGTTGGTCAGGCTGTCGCTGCCCATCGGTTTCCTGATCGCTTACCGGGCTATCGGGAACAATCAGCGTGCTGCCAACGCTGTCATTTGCCTGATCTGCCAGGTTGGGCGTCTCAACTTCCAGTTCAGGCTGCTCAGGCACATTCAGCGCGTTCACATCGGGAGACGCATCTGGCGTTGCCGGTTTCTCCACTGCAGATTGTTCCGGTACTTCCGGTGCCGATTCCTCCACCGGAGCCAGTGCTGTTTCTGTTTCCGATGCTGGCAAAGACTGCTCGGGCACCTCAAATTGGGGCTGGGGCGAAGCAGACATCATCGCCTCAAACTCCCCGCTTGTAACAATCGACACTTCAGATATCTGGATTGCATTGCTCTCGTCGCTGTCAAATAGTGGCCCGCCAAACAGGGCCAGCAGAATGAGCGCGGAATGCGCAGTAAGGGATATTTTGGTGCCGGTTTCCACACACCCACCCCCTACTGATCCTGACCGTCCAGCGTCGGCCCGCCACCATCGGTGACCAGGCCGATGTTGGTGAAGCCCCCGGCGTTCAGCGCGCCCATGATCTGCATCACCTCAGCATAGGGCACCGCCCCGTCGGCCCGCAGGAACACCTTGTCATCCGTCCGTTCCGCCGCGATCGCCTTTAGTTTCGGGATCAGCGTCGCCCGGTCGATTTCGGCGTTCTGCAACACCAGTTGGCCATCAGCAGTCATCGCCAGTGCCAGCGGTTCTTCCTGCTCGCTTGGTAGCGGTGTCGCCGCCGTTTTTGGCAGTTCAATCCGCACGCCCACGGTCAACAGTGGCGCTGCCACCATGAAAATGATCAGCAACACCAGCATCACATCGACAAAAGGCGTGACGTTAATTTCCGACATCGCCTTGTGTTTGGCGTGGCTGCGACGACGTTTGCTGCCGCCTCCCCGCTGCATGACACCCGCACCCATATCAGCTGTCCAACTGGCGTGACAGGATGGTGGCGAATTCATCGGCGAAACTGTCATAGCCGCCAATAATCCGATCCGCATCCGTCGACAGCTTATTATAGAATATCACCGCCGGGATCGCTGCCAGCAGGCCCAAGGCCGTGGCCACCAGCGCCTCTGAAATCCCCGGCGCAACCACCGCCAGATTAGTGTTTTGCTGGATGGCGATTTCCTCAAATGCGTTCTTGATGCCCCAAACCGTGCCAAACAGCCCGACAAAAGGGGCAATCGAACCCACCGTCGCCAAGAATGTCAGCCCGTTATTCAGCCGCTCACTTTCGCGATTGATGGCCACATCCATGCTGCGATCAATCCGCGCCTGCGCCCCGGCGATCAGATTACCGTCGCTGCGGTGCGAGCGGCGCCACTCCACCATACCGGCCGCGAAAATTTTCTCTGACGCCCCAGTGGGCTCCGGCCCGACGCGTTCGAACAACTCATCCAGCGGATCCCCCGACCAGAACGCCCGGTCAAACAGGTCTGAATCCCGTTTGGCCACCCGGTAATTGATGTATTTCTGAATGATGATCCCCCACGACCAGATCGACGCAAAAATCAGGATCAACATGACGATTTTGACGGTGAAGGTTGCGCGAAGGAAAAGCGCAAGCATAGAAAAATCTACGTTCTGCGCCGCCGCGAGTGTTTCTGTTTCCATTATTCCGCTCTGTCTGCCTACAGCCACCGTTTGCCGGTCGCGCTTTTGTTGACCTTACAATAGGAGTTTTCGAGCCAGAAAACTACGCCTCAATAGCGGATTTGGACAATCACGATTCATTCATGCCGAGTTTTGCGCGAATTTCTGCCGGGAGGCGCCTTGGCTTACCCTCTGAATTCATGCAAATAACTGTTATTTGGGAAGAAAACAGCAGCTCCTCGCCCCTAAGCACATCCTGCTCAAACAACAGTTTTACCGGGCTCAATTGTTGCAGTTTTGTAGCAATTGTCAGTTCATCATCCAGTCGAGCCGGGCGGTGATAGGTGGCCTCGACCTTATAGACCGCAAAAACCATCCCGAAATCATCTTTCATCACCCCCTGATCAATCCCCGCCTCGCGCACCATCGTGCTGCGCGCGCGTTCGATGAACTTCAGGTAATTGGCGTAATAGACGATCCCGGCAAGGTCGGTGTCTTCGTAATAGACGCGGACGGGGAACTCATGATTCATCGTTCAAATCCCGCAACAGCAACTGCGCCCGGGAAGCCACCCTGAGCGCATGGCTTGCATCCTGAGCAACCGCAGGCAGCGCCGGATCATACGCCGCCCGAACCACCGCCGCATATTCTGGCTTCACGATGCATATTCCGTTCTCCTTGATCACCGCAATCGGCGCATCGCTGGCAAACGCCCCTTCCGCCCAGACAAGCAGACTCTGGAACGTTTCGCTGGTCGCCAGCGTCTGGATCGGCATTTTCGACAACACCTTGTCCATCCGCAGAAGCACGATCCCCATTTTTATCGCGCCGTCAGCATCAAATGCAAAACTACGGTACTGATTAACACCCTTGGCCTTCAATCCAGCCATCACGCCTGCGAAATCAGGAAACAGCTTGTCCAAGTTTGGCACCGCTTCCAGCTCAACCCACTCCTGACAGAAGAACCACATGAAATTCGCACCAAGCTCTGGGTCGGTTTCTTCCAGCCTGCCCCCGGTGATGGCGACAGTCTGGGCAATCGCGTCCTTCAGATGGGTCAGCGAGTCATCGTCGACACCGAAAACCACCGGCACAATCGACCGCCCCCAACGGGCGAAGCGGTAGGAACCGTCCTGTTGGGTGAAAAAAGGTGTAGGGTCTTGCAGAATATCGGTCATCGCAAATCTCTACTTCGCTCAATCGGGCAAAGAAACCCCTATGCTTCAACGTTCAAAAAAATATTCCCCGCGCGGCGCGCCAGAACCCTATTTCCTGCCAAACAAATCCTGCTGATCCGTCCGTTTCGGCGCATCCAGCCCCAAGTGCCGCCAAGCCTTCGCCGCCAGCATTCGGCCCCGAGGCGTGCGCTGGATCAGCCCCTGTTGCAGCAGATAGGGCTCGATCACCTCTTCCACCGCATCCCGTGCCTCGCTCAATGCTGCGCACATGGTTTCCACACCTACCGGCCCGCCACCGTAATTCTCGGCAATCATCCGCAGATAGCGCCGGTCGGCTGAATCAAGCCCCAGATCGTCCACCCCAAGCCGGGTCAGCGAAGCATCCGCCAATTCCTGTGTCACTTTGCCGTCGCCTTCCACAACCGCAAAATCAACCACCCGGCGCAGCAGGCGCCCGGCAATGCGCGGTGTTCCCCGTGCCCGGCGGGCAATCTCCAACGCCCCGTCCGGTGTCGCTGCGACTCCCATAAGCCGGGCACCGCGTTCGACAATCGTGGTCAGCTCGGGCACCGTGTAAAACTCCAGCCGCGTCGGAATCCCGAAACGGTCGCGCAAGGGCGTTGTCAGCAGCCCAAGGCGTGTCGTCGCCCCAACCAGCGTAAAGGGTTGCAGATCAATCCGCACTGTGCGAGCCGCCGGCCCCTCGCCGATCACCAGATCCAACTCGAAATCCTCCAGCGCCGGGTAAAGCACCTCCTCAACCGCCGGGTTCAGCCGATGTATCTCGTCAATGAACAACACATCGCGTACATCCAGATTGGTCAGGATCGCCGCCAGATCGCCGGCCTTGGCCAACACCGGCCCCGAGGTCATGCGGAAATTCACCCCCAGCTCGCGGCTCATGATCTGCGCCAGCGTGGTTTTACCCAACCCCGGCGGGCCATAGAACAACGTGTGGTCCATCGCCTGCCCGCGTTTCTTGGCGCTTTCGATGAACACCTTGAGGTTGGCCCGCACCTCGGCCTGCCCGGCGAATTCACTGAGCAATTGTGGGCGCAAAGCCCGGTCGAAATCCTCAGGTTGTGTATCGGGGCGCAGGGTTGGGTCGGGATCAGCCATTTCCTACCCTTTCGGAGCCAGTAACCGCAACGCGGCCTTTATCAATCCGCCGCTGTCACCTTCCGGCGCTTCTGCGGCAGCCTCCGCCACCGCACCTGCCGCCTCGCCATGACCATAGCCCAGGTTCACCAGTGCGGACAAAGCATCTGCCTGCGCACCTGCCGACAAAGAGGCTGGTGCCGCAGCAGCCATCGGTTCAGGCGCCGCCACCGGAATCTCAATCACCATCGAGTCATCCGCCTGCACCACGGCAGCCCCCTTGGCCCCCATAGCAATAACCTGGGGCGCCTTGTCCTTCAGCTCCACCACAATGCGCTGCGCCAGCTTCGGCCCAACGCCGGGTGCTGCCTTGATCGCGGCCACATCACCAAGCGCAATGGCCCGGCTGACGCCGTCGGTCCCCAGCGTCCCGGCGATGGCCAAACCAACCTTGGCCCCAACCCCCTGAACCGAAGTCAGCAACCGGTGCCATTCCTTCTCTGCCAGCGTCAGAAAGCCAAACAGCTGCAGATTATCCTCCCGCACCAGCAAATCCGTATACAGCGCCACAACGCCGCCTTTTGCTGGCACAGTCACCAGCGTACGATCTGAGCAATAGACAAGGTATCCAACCCCCTGCACATCGACCAGCACATGATCGCTGCTTTTGTAATCCACCCGCCCGGTGATCTTACCGATCATGGGGCACCCCCGGCCCGGGCCACCGCAGCTTCAAGCCGCCCCGAAAACCGGGCGTGATGGGCGTGACACAGGGCAATCGCCAACGCATCCGCTGCATCCGCTCCAACAGGAGCCACACCCGGCAATTGCAACCGCACCATATGATCAACTTGCGTTTTGTCGGCGTGGCCTACCCCAACCACCACCTTTTTCACCGAATTGGGCGCGTATTCCGCCACGCTCAGGCCAAACTGCGCGGGCACAAGCAAACAGATCGCCCGCGCCTGCCCCAGTTTCAGCGTCCCGGCCCCGTCTTTGTTGACAAATGTCTGCTCTACCGCAGCGGTCTCGGGGCGGTGCTCCTCGAATATCACCTGCAACTGGGTGTGCAAACTCAGCAATCGCTGCGCCAGATCACTGCCCTGGGATTTGCATATGCCATTGGCCACATGGGCCAACTTGCTGCCCATCACGTCGACCACACCCCATCCAAGGTTCCGCAGTCCGGGATCAATTCCGATAACGCGCATTCTGCCCCTGCCCTTTTTGGCTTGCCTGTTTGAGACAGCACTAAAGCGTTTCCAGTTTATCTGGAATCGCATTTCACCCTTTTGCAGTTGAAATGCGATGCATCCAGTTTCAACGAAAACTGGAAACGCTCTAGCACGAAACAAGAACATTCGCCAAGCACAACTGATATCCAAACAGAAATTAATTACTGAAACAGTTGCTCCAATCAAAAAAAGGGTGCAGGAATTATGGTGATTTTCTGGCAAAACAGACGTTTTCGAACCGCCAATAACTAAAAACGACGCTTTTCGCTCACCTATGCAATTGCAGCAAAATAGACATGCAAAATTGGCAATTGTAGCGGAACATCGACAGGTCTAAATGACGATTCAGCGCAAGGCAATTCCGCTAGAAACGCTCATACAAGGATTAATATCATGGCCCTGGTAAACTACACCCGCCCGGCTCCCTTTGGGGCCATCACCACTTTCAATCTCACCAACCGTGCAGAAGCATTTCTGAACGTTCTGGTGGAATGGAACGCGAAACGTAAAACCCGCTCAGCTCTCTCTGCACTGTCAGATCACGAGCTGGAAGATATCGGGCTCATTCGCGGCGATCTTGATCGTCTGCCTGCACGTTTCTAAAACACACATCCAAAAAAAACAAAGCCGCGGCGTTTATCGCTGCGGCTTTTCTGTATCTGGATGCTGGAAAGATTACCTAGAGCATTTCCAATTTGATCGGTTTCAGATTGAATTGGAAATGCCGGGTTAA
>JAAEUI010000321.1 GCA_024227475.1 Paracoccaceae bacterium
AGTCAATCTTAAGAACAAGCATTTGTCGTTGCCATTGCAGCAACTCAAACGAGGAATGGGCGATTATTGCTGCATTTTACCGATATCCTAGCCGAGCGCATCGCTCAGCTCAAAATGACTGACTCTCAATCGCCCCGGATTGTTGCTTGCGTTTACATGATCAATGTCCCCTGGCCCATTATCCGATCGGTATGGGAACCGGGCCTGAGAACAGAGGCGCAATCCGGGTGGCTACAATCTTCATTTTGGCACCACAGCAACGGCATTTCAGCTGGGGTCGTTTTTTGATTAACATCAAGGCCCGATCCGGTCTCAGCCCGAGCAGATAGTGCAGCAACCCAATCAGACGTTTGCTGTTGGGGTGAAGAAAGCCAAAGTTGCGGGCGCGTCTAAAGCCTTTGGGCAAGACATGCTGGAGAATCAACCATAAGAACGTTGCGCCCGAGACCGTTCTTACTTCCATCTGCTTTGTTTTGCTGTTTTGATAACGAAAGCTCACCTTGCCCTGCTGACAGGCGAGGATATCCTTCTCCTGGATCACGCCCCGATACAGATACCGCCCGAGATAGACCAGCGCTTTGTCACCTGAGCCGACCGACGTGCAGTCCACAACCCACTTTTCGGGGTAGCTTTCAGGGAGGGTAAGTCCCTCTCGGGTGATGGCTTCAAGCATTTTGGCGCGAAACACCTTAGCCAGCGCTTGATGGTTGAACAGATAGGCCACTTTCCCCTTGCCGGTCTTGGTTCGCCAGAGTCTGCTAACCGCATCGAGGGCCGCAGCAGGCATCACCAGATGCACATGCGGGTGGAAATCCAGGCGGCGCGAATGGGTGTGCAGGACGGTGACGGCTCCAGGCGTGCCTTGAAGCTGCTTGTCATTTTTACTAAATGTGCGCACCGTCTCCCAGCTACACCGGGTCATCAACGAATAGAGTACGCGTTGGTGAGCCCATGCCAGCGGCCTGAGTTCGGCGGGCAGGGTGAAGGTTACCAAAAAATACTCGGCGGGCAGCTGTTTTTTGAGCTGGCGTTCCAGCCACTGCTGGCTCTCGAAGTGTTGGCAATGCGGGCAGTTGCGATGCCCACAGGAATGCGGCACCAAGACCTGGCGGTCACATTCGCAACAGTGCGCCAGCATCAAGGGGCTTTGACGAGTGCGACAGTGCTTCATGGCGGCCAGCGCCTTGCGATGCCCCGGCAGGATCCAGCGCCGGTATTGATCCAGGAACTCAGATTCAAAGGTGTGGATAATCGAAGAGAGCAGGATCATTTGACTTTCCCCCAATCAATGGAAAAGCCATTCATCAAGTCATTGATGATATGCCTAGCATTCTGATCCGTGTGGGAAGTCAGGTGGGTGTATTTGGCGGTGGTCAGAATGCTGCGGTGACCGAGGATTTTCTGCACTTCGA
>JAAEUI010000322.1 GCA_024227475.1 Paracoccaceae bacterium
AACTATTCGAAAAAATGGAGGCAACCATGAAGAAGATATACACGGTCTGTTTGCTGTTGGCAGCGGTAATATTTTCACCACAGTCGGCACTGGCGGAAACGATATTGCGGATTTCATTACAACTTCCCATCAAACATCACCTTGGGCAAAATCTGCTGAACTTCAAAAATGAGATTGAGCGGGAATCCGATGGCGATCTGAAGATTGAAATCTACCCTTCCGCCCAGCTTTACGTCGACAAGGAAGTACCACAGGCCGTCTCGTCCGGCGCGATCGAAATGGGGGTCGCATCAGTAACGCGTTTTGCCGGAACCATTCCCGCGGTCGATATTTTTTATGTCCCGTTCATGTTCCCGGGCCCGGATAAGGTCAGAAAGGCAACTGCGCCCGGAAGCCCGGTTCGCGGGCCGCTTGACGAGGCGATCTTAAAGACTGGTGCCCGTCCGCTCTGGTGGCAGGCATTTGGCGGAGCGATCCTCCTGTCGAAGGGTACGCCGATAAAACGCCCTGAAGACATGGTGGGTAAAAAGGTCAGGGTCTTCGGCAAGACGATCGGCGAGTTCGTCAAGGCCGCCGGCGGCGCGCCTACTTTGATGTCCGGCTCCAAGCAGTTTCTGGCTTACCAGCGCGGCACGGTTGATGCTGGCACGACGGGTCTGACGGCGATTCCCTCGCGCAAACTCCACCAGGTGATGGATTACGTCACCCTGACCTATCACGCCGACATCGAGTTTGTGGTACTGATAAATGAAAAAGTCTGGCGGAGTCTTAGCGGCAAGCAACAGGCCATTATCAACAAGGCGGCAAGGCGCGTCGAAAAAGAATTGCGTAACAAGATGGATCGCGTGGAAAAGGAGGCGCTGGAGTTCGCCAGGAGCAATATGACGGTGGTCTCCATCAGCAATGATGATCTTGTGTCCTGGAAAAAAGCCACCAGCTCGGTTGTTGATACTTATATCCGCAATGCCGGTCCGCTGGGCAAGCAACTCGTGGAGGCAGCCGGGAATCTCTAGGGGCTCGTTTAAAGTTTTACGGAAAGATGCTGCGCTGAGCCCTGGTTAAACAAATGGCCTGGATTGACCGTATCAGCGAAACCGCGG
>JAAEUI010000323.1 GCA_024227475.1 Paracoccaceae bacterium
ATTATTCCTTTTCCAAAGCGGTAAGTCAGCTATTCGTCTGATTGCTGCCGTTGGAATGGTGTATGAATAGAGGCTAGAAAATGCCAAGAACGACTGATTGTAGAATTGAGCCAATTCGCACTCAGAGCTCTACCTCGTCATTCGTTTCTTGTCGCTGGTAAGCTACTCGGATGAAGGCGTCATCTTCAAAGATGGCCTACAACTGCCATTCGCATGTTCGTCGACTAGCTGAGTAACAGACAAAATATCCTTGTGCGCGGCAGTGATCGTCGAATTTCAACAGCAAACTCTATGCAGTGAACTTTAGATGCGCATTCCGGAGTAACGCGGGCAGCTTGTCCGGTTTAAGCCGGGCAGTCTGTCCGGAGCATCGCGGGCAGTTGTGGACAGGAGATAACAACATCGCTGGGTGATCTGAACGAGGCCTATCCTCGGACCTTTTTAAGGAGGTGCGTGGATGGCGAACGAGAGATTGCCAATGCGGAATATCAAGGATGTCCTTCGGCTTGAGGCCGAGGGTCTTTCAGAGCGCAAGATTGCGGCCGGTCTTGGGATTGGCCATTCGGCGGCCGGGGATTATATCCGCCGGGCACGGGCTGTCGGGCTTTCCTGGCCGATACCGGATGACTTGAGCGACGAGGGATTGGAAAAGCTCTTGTTTCCGCCGCCCGAGACTGGCCCGCCGTCAAAACGACCGATGCCGGACTGGGCCGCCATTCACCTGGAATACCGTAAACCGAATGTCACTATTTCCCTTTTGTGGGAGGAGTACCGGGCTGAACATCCCGATGGCTATGGACGCACACAGTTCTGCGAGCATTACCGCCGCTGGAAGGGCAAACTGTCACCTACCATGCGCCAGATCCATATTGGCGGTGAGAAGATGTTCGTCGACTATGGTGGCTCGACGTTTGACGTCATAGATCCGTTGACCGGCGAAGTACATCAGGCGCAGCTGTTTGTGGCGGCACTTGGTGCTTCCAGCTACACTTTTGCCGAGGCCACATGGACACAGGGTATGCCGGACTGGACCGGCTCCCACACACGGGCATTCGACTATTTCGGCGGCGTGCCGCGCCAGGTCGTTTCAGACAACCTCAAATCGGCGGTCATCAAGGCGTGTTTTTACGAGCCTGAGGTCAACCGGACATACACCGATCTGGCAAGACATTACGGCACTGCCGTTCTGCCCGCACGACCCTACAAACCGCGCGACAAGGCCAAGGTGGAAGTGGCTGTGCAGATTGCGCAACGCTGGATACAAGCGCGCCTTCGCAATCAGACATTCTTTTCCCTGGCAGAACTGAATGCAGAGATACGCACATTACTGGATCAGTTGAACGACCGGGTCACCCGCCATCTTGGGGCCAGCCGGCGCCAACTGTTCGAACAACTGGACAAACCGGTGCTCAAACCGCTGCCGGCTACGCCCTATACCTATGCGCAATGGAAGAAATGCCGCGTCGGTATCGACTATCACGTCGAGGTGGACAAGCACTATTACTCGGTGCCGCACAATTTGCTGCGCCAACAGCTTATGGCGCGCATCACCGCCAAGACTGTCGAGGTTTTCAACAAAGGCAAGCGCGTGGCCTGCCATATCCGCTCCTCTTCCAACAGAAAACATACGACCTGCAAGGAACACATGCCCTCCGCGCACCG
>JAAEUI010000324.1 GCA_024227475.1 Paracoccaceae bacterium
ATCTGGTTCAGATCAAACGCGTAGCGCTCTGGATACGCAGACGCCTTTTCAGATAACTATGTTGATAACGCCTCTCAGCCCGGGGGCAGTGATCAGCCTTCGGCCCGATCCGCGGAAATGTTGTTGAGCCAGTCGGGGTCCATTTCCGGAACAGAATTCAGAAGTTTCGCAGTGTATTCTGGATGCGGCGGTGACATGACTTCGGTTTTCAGCCCCTGTTCAACAACACTCCCCATCAGCATGACAACGATTTCGTCAGAAATTGCTTCAACCGTTGCAATGTCGTGGGTGATGAACAGATATGAAATGCCGCGCTCGCGCTGCTGGCGCATCAGCAACTGCAAAATGCCTTCCTGTACGATTTGGTCCAAGGCGGAAGTGACCTCATCGCAGATAATAACATCCGGATCTGCCGCCAGGGCACGGGCGATGCAAATGCGTTGTTTTTGCCCACCGGACAATTCGCCTGGGAGACGATCATAGAACTCTGCACTCAGTTCGATATCCTCAAGCAGTTTCAAAACCCGGGCTTCGCGTTCTTTGCCTTTCACACCGTGATAGAATTCAAGCGGGCGCCCTATGATTTCACCCACTGTCTGGCGTGGGTTCATGGCAGTGTCCGCCATCTGATAGATCATCTGAATGCGCCGCAACTGGTCTTTGGTCCGGTCTTTCAGCTTGGCGGGCAGCACCTCGCCGTTGAACACTACCTGCCCCTTCATGGCAGGTAGAAGCCCGGTCACAACCCGCGCAGCCGTTGATTTGCCGGACCCGGACTCACCAACAAGCGAAACCGTTTTGCCCCGCGGCAGCTTGATCGAAATATCGTGCAGAACCTTGGCAGTTTTCCCATAGGCAGCATCAACGCCATCGATGCTAAGCACGGTATCATCTGAGGTTTCCGCCTCCTTGTGCAACATTCTTACAGACCAAAGCGATTTGGTATAATCCTCGCTCGGCTCCGACAGCATTTTGCGGGTTTCGGCTTCCTCGATCTCCTCGCCGTAGCGCAGGACCTTAATGTTGTCAGCCATCTGCGCAACCACCGCCAGATCGTGGGTGATATAGATCGCTGCAGTGTTGAATTCCTCGACGATCTTGCGCATTGACAGCAGCACTTCGACCTGAGTGGTCACGTCTAGTGCAGTGGTCGGTTCGTCAAAAATGATCAGATCCGGGCGCGGTGACATCGCCATGGCGGTCATCACCCGCTGCAACTGGCCCCCTGAAACCTGATGTGGATATCGGCGGCCGATGTTTTGTGGATCGGGCAGGGAGAGTTGTGTGAAGAGATCCTTGGCGTCGTCTCGCGCTTCGCGGCCAGAACTCAATCCGTCCCTCACTTTGGCGGCTATGGTTTGATCAATCAGCCGGTGTGCTGGATTGAAGGAGGCCGCCGCGGACTGCGCAACATAGGTCATACGCGTGCCCCAAAGCTTGCGCTTTTCTCGTTCGGGCATATTGGCAAGATCCATACCGTCGAATACGATGGACCCCCCGGAAATTCGGCACCCCGGCTGAGTGTAGCCCATCGCTGCTTTTCCAAGGGTTGACTTGCCAGCACCCGATTCACCGATCAGGCCCAGAACTTCGCCCCTGCGAAGCGTCAGGTCGACGCCCTTGATGATCGGGTTCCATTTCTCATCCGCAAAGCCGTCGATGCGGATATCGCGCATCTCCAGCAGAATTTCGGCTTTCGGGTTAAAGCTCATCGCGCAATCCGCTTGATTTGTGAAGGAACCAGTCAACGACAAAGTTGACCGCAACGGTGATCAGGGCAATCGCACCCGCCGGAAGCAACGGTGTGAGACCAGCCTTCAGGTCGAATTTTGCAAACTGGATCAGGCTGGCGTTTTCGCGCACCATGGAACCCCAGTCCGCCGTTGGTGGCTGGATGCCGACCCCAAGGAAGCTGAGTGACGCAATGGTCAGGAAAACGAAACAGAACCGCAGGCCAAATTCAGCAACCAGCGGTGGCATGATATTAGGCAGAATTTCACGCCGCATGATCCAGCCGAGTTTTTCACCACGCAGGACTGCGGCCTCGACATAATCCATGACAACCACATTGACCGCCACCGCCCGGGTCAGGCGGAACACGCGGGTCGAGTCCAGCATGGCGATGATGATAATCAGGCTAAGGGTGTTTGATCCGAAAATCGACAGCAGCATCAACGCAAAAATCAGGCTTGGGATTGCCATGAGAACGTCGACCCCGCGGCTGATCAGCTGGTCGAGCCAGCTCATGTTTATCGCGGCGATAAGGCCAAGGCTTCCGCCAACGAAAAAGGCCAGAAGCGTGGTTGCAAATGCGATGCCAACTGTGTTCCGGGCGCCAAAGACGAGTCGCGAATAGACGTCCCGTCCAATCTGATCGGTGCCAAGCCAGTGGGTGCCGTCCCATGGGGCATAGGGGATGGCAAAAATTTCCGCCTCGCCGTAGGGGGCAATCACCGGCGCAAAGACTGCCACAAAGACGTAGCCGAAAATGACCACCATACCGAATAACGCTGTCGGGGGTGCCTTTTTCAGGCCTATCCAAGCGCGCTGCAGGCGACTGCGGCGGGTGATAACAGCCCCGACCTCGTCGGCGGCTGAGTAGGATTTCTTCGACTCGCTCATTTCGGGTGCAACAGCCTCGGATTGGTGACGATGCCTATAATGTCGGCTGTCAGGTTAAGCAGGATATAGGTGGCAGCGAAAATCAGGGCGCAGGCCTGAACCACCGGAATGTCACGCGACGAGACCGCGTCTACCATCAATTGCCCTGCGCCGGGATAGACGAACACCACCTCGACAACGACAACACCGACCACCAGATATGCAAGGTTGAAAGCAATGACGGCGGCGATAGGTGCCCAAGCATTGGGCAATGCGTGTTTCAGGATCACCGTGCGCGGCGGCTCGCCCTTCAGCCGCGCCATTTCGATATAAGGCGAGGCCAGGAGGTTGATCAGCGCAGCCCGCGTCATGCGCATCATATGCGCCACGATAACCAGGGTCAGCGTCAGTGCAGGCAGGACGCATTTGTAAATCCGATCCCCCAGAGCCATTTCGGGGCGCACATCAGCTAACGTCGGGAAGTCCCAGAACAGGGTTCCGAACAACAAAATCAGAATATAGGCGACAAAGAATTCGGGGAAGGAAATGGTTGTCAGGGTCGAAGCGCTGACCAGCTTGTCATAGACCGAGTTCCGTTTCAGGGCTGCTGTAATCCCGAGGAACAGGGCCAGCGGCACCGCGACGATTGCCGTCATCAGCGCCAGAAACAAAGTGTTCATCAGCCGCGGCCCGATCAGTTCGGCTACAGATCGAGACCGGTCAACACCCGATGCCGCCCGACCGGAAAAGGATGTGCCAAGATCGCCGGTCATAACGCCGCCGACCCAATCGAAGTATCGAAAGATGGCTGGTTTATCCAGGCCAAGCTCACGTCGGAAGGCGGCAACGGTATCTTCGGTTGCTGCTTGCCCCAGCACCGCCTGGGCAAAATCGCCCGGCAACAATTGAATTGAACTGAAGATGATGAGCGAAACGACAAAAAGCGTTACCAGGCCCAGAGCCAGCCTCTGCAGAACCGTCGACAGGATTGGATGCATACTTCCCCGCTTATTTTGGCCATTGGCCTTTTTTCCAACCTTTCCAGATTTTGAAACAGAAAGCAATCCGTAGGGTTTTGGCCGAGATCGACATCCAGTTTCGCTTTAAAAAGAAGGGTGACGTAAGGCTATGGAAACTGTCACGAATTTTTTTCTTGCATGGCTTTGGTTGAGCGTTGCATCCTGAAGTGCGCCCCACAAGGAACCAGAATCGACATCTGCAACAGACAAATCCGGTGGTGGCCCATAATTACTAGACAATAACAACTGGGAGAAACGACAATGAAATCACGCAAACTAGCGTATCTGGAAAGACAGGGTGGCCTGCTGACTGCTCGGCAAATATCCCGCCGACAGTTCGTCATGTCTGCTGTTGCGGCTGGGGTTGCCCTGCCGACCGCACTGACCATGGCCTCCGACGCCATGGCTGCCACACCGAAGAAAGGCGGGCTCTACCGAGCTGGCTTTGGCCACGGATCGACGACCGATTCGCTTGACCCGGCGACATATGAAAACAGCATAATGACGCAAGTCTGTTTTTCATATGGTAACCATCTGACCGAAGTTGGTCCTGACGGCCAGCTGCGCCCGGAACTTGCTGAAAGTTGGGAAGCGTCAACAGACGCCAAGACCTGGACCTTCAAAGTTCGTCAGGGTGTTGAATTCCACAATGGCAAAACTCTGACAGCCGACGATATGATGGCTTCGCTCAACTATCACCGCGGAGAGGACTCCAAGTCGGCGGCCAAAGGCTTGCTGTCCGGGATCACAGAGATGCGCGCTGATGGCGGCAATTTGGTTGTGGACCTTGCCGAAGGCAACGCCGACTTCCCGTTTATCGTCAGCGACTATCATCTGGTGGTCTTGCCGTCTTCTGACGGTAAGGTTGACCCGACAGCGGGAATTGGTACCGGCCCGTATAAAATGGATGAGTTCGAGCCTGGAGTTCGTTTCCTTGGCTCCCGCAACCCGAACTACTTCAAGTCGGATGCGGCTTATTTTGACGGCGTTCAGTACCTGTCCATCCTCGATCTGACGGCACGGCAGAACGCCATGCTGAACGACGAGGTTGACTCGATTGACCGTGTTGATCCAAAAACTGTTACTTTGTTGGCGCGGGCACCACATGTTAACATTTTGGAAACCACAGGCACTCTGCATTACACCTTCCCGATGCGGGTGGACGCGGCTCCGTTCGACAATGTTGATGTTCGGCTGGCTCTGAAACATGCAGTCAAGCGTCAGGAACTTGTTGACAAAATCCTGCTTGGTCATGGTGCCCTTGGCAACGACCATCCGATTTCGTCGGCGAACCCGTTCCACGCCAGCACCATTGAACAGCGTGAGTTCGATCCGGACAAAGCGCGGCACCACTATGAGAAGTCTGGCCACAGCGGGGCGATTCAACTGTCTGCCTCTGACGCGGCTTTCTCCGGTGCCGTTGACGCCGCGCAGTTGATTGCAGCTTCAGCCGCTGAGGCGGGGATCAACATCGAAGTGGTTCGTGAACCGACCGATGGTTACTGGTCCAACGTCTGGAACAAGAAACCATGGTGCGCTTGCTACTGGGGCGGTCGTCCGACAGAGGACTGGATGTTCTCATCTGCTTATGTCGCGGACACCGAGTGGAACGACACCGCCTGGCGTACAACCGACGGAGCCGTGCGTTTCAACGAGGTTGTGAAGCAAGCACGCGCCGAGTTGGACAACGACAAACGTCGCGCGCTTTATCACGAAGCTCAGTTGTTGATCCGCGACGATGGCGGAGCACTTGTGCCGATGTTCGCCAACCACATTCACGCGTTGAACTCGCGGGTTGGAACCAGCTCCGATGTGGCGGGCAACTGGCAGTATGACGGTGGCAAGTCGCACGAACGCTGGTGGTTCTCGTAAGCACGGCTTGTGCCTGACCGGAGCCTGATGGTTCCCTAGATAAGCGCCTGCAAGCGGTATTTTTTCCGCTTGCGGGCTTTTTTGGGTCTGTGACCTAATGAAGCGCCAGGCTACGCCCAGGTGTCAGCTATGGACCGTTTGGCATGTGCGGGGCTTCGGGTCCGGCCGGCCTTGCAAAGTCTAGAGCGTTTCAGTTTTAATCTGATCCAGATTGAACGTGAAACGCTCCAGCGGCGTGGGTAACCGCCTTTGCCTGACTGGCATCGCAATCTCTTAACCGGTGATTTCTTTCATAACGGCCAGGAACCGCGCCACTTCTGCCACGCTGTTGTAGTGGCACATCGACACCCGGATACAGCTGTCCAATTGCAACGGGTCAAGGATGTTGCCTGAATAATGATCGGCCCTGCGCAGATGCGTGCGGATGCCTTCGGTGTTCAGGCGTTTTACGACATCGGCCGAATCGACGCCTCTAACAGCCAACGAAACAAGCCCCTCGCGGGCCGGGTTATCGACCCCGCCGACAAGGGTGACTTTCTCCATTTCAGACAGGCCAGGCAGGTTTCCGGTGCCATGTATCATCGCGTTTGTCAGCGCCTGTTCCTGAGCGTGTATCGCTTCGCCTGCGACTACAAAGCGTGCGCGCCGGTCGGGGCTGTCGCTGACCTGACGGCCCAGCCATTCAAGATAGGCGGCGACGTCGCTAAGCGTGGCGTAAGCTCCAGTGTCGCGGGTGCCCATTTCCCAGTTGTCAGCGGGGCCATCCAACAGCCCGTTATGAGGCAGTTTGGTCAGCCGATCCGATATCCACGCCAGCCCATAGCCGTGTCGTGAAAACGCTTTGTAGGGGGAGATCACATAACCGTCGATATCATAGGCGGTCAGGTCGACGCGGCCATGGGCAGCATGCTGGATACCGTCGACAACAATGTAACACTCAGGTGCCACTGCACGGATTGCAGCAGCGCAGGCGGTGACGTCGACGCCCATTCCGGTGACAGGCGAAGTATGAATAATCGTGGCGACAACCGTATCCGGGGTAACGGATTGCGCATAAGCTTTTGCATCAACCGTACCGGAGTCGTCATCATGCGGAATCAGAACGTGGCGCTGCCTTGCAACCCGTGCCCAGCGGTCACAAGCTGACCGCGTCACCGGGTGTTCCAGTGTGGAGCCCAGAACCATACCCCCCTCTGAAGTGCCCAGACATGCGTTCATGATCAGGCGGAAGAGCAGCTCTGTCCCACTCTCTCCAAGGAAAAACTGGCCTCCCGGTGCGTTCATAAAGACGCGCATGTCGTCTTTGGCTTTATTGATAACGCGGACAAGTTCGTGGCTGGCGGGGTTGTCGCGTCCCTGATTGTCAGGAACCGCGGCGTATCGCGCCGAGGTCTCGACCACGGAATTCAGGGTCAGAGCCCCGCCGGCGTTTTCGAAGAAGACTCGGGACCCCTGCTGCGGGCAAGCATTGACCTGTGCGAACCGGTCTCTTACCGCGTTCAGAAGTATGTCATTGAATCCGGACATTCCTGATCCTCTAGGTTAAATCCGATGGAGGGGTGTTGCCTTGCTCCTGCAAGGGCGAACGGCGCTGGTTGTCCTGCCATTCACAGGCGAGTTGTTCTACTAAAAAGCTGGATCGTCAAGAGCGGGGCACCCGCGCTTTCCAGGAGCGGTCAAAAACCTGACTATCCCCTACATTTGCACTGAGCGACATATTGATTGCAAAAGTCCCGGCTTCCGCCGTCATCTCGACCCGCGCAGCGCTCGACACTGACCAATCGCCGCGTGACAATGTCCGGTCCCAGCGAAAATCAGCCCTGGCAGAGCCCGGATCCGCGGGTCTGACGCTAAATGTCTCGGAAACACGCGCGCCGGTAACAAGCCCGGTCGTCAAATCCTCGATCGCGCCACGGTCACCGAGGATTTCGTGGCGAATCTCGCCTTTGGCGACATCCGTTACAATGCGTTTTGACTCAACACATTCAGAAAGCACCCGTTCGGCCCTTGGCTGGGCTGATACCGGCTGTCCGAATGCGCAAAGGGATTGCGCGTCGGGCGGCAACACCGGCAAGTGCACCTTGCCCGAGTGAACCTGGAAGGTCACATCCCGGCCCTCAGGCCAAACGAAAGGCCAGTAGCTCGTGGAAATTGCTATCCGCAGGCTGTGACCGGCAGGCAGATGATAGCCGCAGTGGTCCAGATCAATTGTTACGTCGAATTCTTCGTTGGGCGCCAGTGGCGCAGACTTTTCATGCCCGTCGCGATGCCTGAGGTTGAGGAAGCCGTGCGCTATCAAAGCGCTGGTGCCGTCGGGGCGCAGATCGCACAACCTGATTGCCAACTGACCACGGTCCTGATCCGCGCTTAACCGCAGAGTAACTTTGGCAGCTCCAAGGAAATCCAACGATTGCTGAAGCGGCGCACTATCAAAACAGCAGCTCAGCCCGTCATCGGCGGTTTGATCGTCCGGCAGTTCCCCCGGTCCGAAACCAAAGGGAAAATACTCGCCGGTTCCCTGTCCACAGCCTAGCCGGGTGTGGACAGGGCGATTGACCGGGCCTGGAGTGGTTTCGAGATTCCGCCCGTTTAAAGACAATGTCGTGGGTGAATCGCGCAAAGGCCACTCCTCTACAGCGACCCAACGCCCGGGGCGATGAGCGTAGCTGACTGCGGGTGCGATACTGTCCATGATATAGGCTCGCAACGCCGGGTCCGCGCCGATACCACGGTCGATTCCCTTCAGCCAGTGATCCCACCACCGAAGCACCTCGCCCAGAAAATCAATCCGGGGGCCCGGTACGGCGATATGTGGGTACTTGTGATTCCATGGCCCGATAATGCCTTTGACCGGAGATTCCAGATTCGACACCAGATGCGAGATCGTGTTGCGGTACCCATCGTGCCAGCCCCCGACACTCAGAACAGCTGCCTTAATAGCGCTGTAGTCCTCGCAGACAGAGCCGTGTCTCCAGTAAGTGTCGCGCGTCTGATGCTGGGTCCATCGTTCCAGCAAGAAGGGTGTATTCTTAAGCCGCTCCAGCCACATGTCCTGCCAGCGGTCGCCAACAATCTCGGGGTCGGGTGGCATTGACAGCCAGGACAGAGCCGTTGCCGCCCAGCCAGCGTTTTCGCCCAGCATGACACCACCCTTGTAGTGGATATCATCAGCGAACCGATCGACAGAAGAACATATCGTTACGATTGCCTTTAGTGGTTCAGGCGCACGCGCTGCAATCTGCAACCCGTTGAAACCGCCCCAGCTGATACCCATCATGCCGACCTGACCAGAGCACCAGTCTTGCGATGCCAGCCAGTTCACCACTTCGATTCCGTCAGATATTTCCTGTTCGGAATACTCGTCATCAAACAGCCCCTCGCTGTCTCCGCAGCCCCGCATATCCACGCGGACACAGACATAGCCATGAGCGGCCAGGTAAGGATGCGTCAGGGCGTCCCGGGCCGCAGTACCATCGCGTTTGCGGTAAGGGAGGTATTCCAGGATGACCGGCACCGGCCCGGCATCAATGGGCCACCACGCGCGCGCCGACAACCTGCAACCATCAGACAAGGGGATTTCCAGATGGGCCTGATCTTTTACTTTGAAAGGCAATTCAGGTGTCTTTGTCATCTTGCCCCCGGGTTTCTTTGTGCGCCTAACAGAGTGGTTCTCGCTCAGGCTGTTTGGTCCCAAGCATTGTTGTTTCGGCGCGGCATCGTCAAGGGGCCAGTTGCGGGTGCTGATAACTTAGGGCGCTGTGCAATTTATACCAACCAGACTAACCGCAATTCGCTCGTGGGATGAAATCGGTATTACCCGGGCTTAGCGCGTTCAAACGCTGTCCTGGTTCTGTTCGTGCAACTGGCTCGGAGTTTCACCGAACCTTGCTTTGTACGACCGGGTGAAATGCGCCGCTGAAGTAAACCCGCAGGCGACCGCAACTTCAGAAATTGACATATCGGTTTCCGCTAGGATTCCTCGACCATGATCAACCCGGATATTACGATAGTAAATCCATGGCGTTTGTCCGAGCGCCTTTTTGAACTGGCGTTCAATCTGTCGGCGGGAATATCCAACAGATCCGGCAAGGTCATCGAGATCAAGTGGGTTTTCGATGTTTTCAAGCATCAGTTTGACGATCTGAATGATTTTGGGATTCCGGGTATTGATCGCAGATGCAAGCGAGCTGCGCTGTTCTGTTCGCTCAAATCTGCGAACCCCATGCAGGCACATGTCCGCAACCATTGCCGAAAAATCATCGCCATAATCACGCGCGATAATGCGCAACATCAGGTCAATAGCTGCAGCTCCACCCCCACAGGTGAATATGTTTCCGTCAATTTCGAAAATGCGTTTGCTAAATTCCAGATTGGGGTAGGCCTCGACAAATGCAGGTTGGTTTTCCCAGTGCAGGGTAAATTTCTTGTTTTCCAGAAGCCCGGCGCGGGCAAGCGTGATCGCGCCGGTGCATATGCCACCAAGACTGCCGCCAAACCTGTTGTGTTCACGCATGGCAGAAAGTGTTTTTGCCGAGGCGGCGTCATAGCCTTTGATACCAGAACAAATAACCAGGGTCTGGTCTTTGGTGACCCCGGTCAGCGTGCCAGTAACATTCACTTCGATCCCGGACGAACTGCAGACAGGGTTGCCATCTTCGGAAAACACCTGCCACTGATACAGAGCTTTTTGCGAGAGCTGGTTTGCGATGCGCAGGGGCTCAACCGCTGAAGTGAACGCCAGCAATGTGAATTCTGGGAGCAGTAAGAAACAGTATCGTCTGGTGCTCACTGCTTCGACTATTGGGAAATAGGCAGCGCCGGACGGGACCACAGAACCCCCGTTCTGTTTATCCAGTGTTCGCTGTATTGAAGGTTTTTCCGTCATTTGCTCTAATCCGGGTTTACCGACTGTTACTCCCGTGATCGATTGCCAAATGGCCATCGTCAACCAATACTAGTCAAGGGATACTTCATTTTCGGTTGGATAACCCTATCCGGATTACAAATACGCAAAAATTACCCTGCGTTGCGAAGTTGCTGAACAGGGCATCAAGCGGTGACTTGGGCGCAGTTTTAGTCCAACTTGAACCGGTCACAGGAGGTTTTCGTGGAAACTAAACCGGTTGTCATCGGCGGAGCATCGGGGTTTTGGGGAGAAGCCGCGCATGCGACGGAGCAACTGCTGAACTACGACGGTTTAGATTTCTTGGTTTACGACTACCTTGCTGAAATCACCATGTCGATTCTGGCACGGGCCAAGGCGAAAAACCCGGAACTGGGGTATGCTACAGATTTTGTAACGGCGGCAATGGCACCAAATCTGGCGCGGATTGCGCAAAGTGGGGTGCGGGTGGTTTCGAATGCGGGCGGGCTCAATCCGGGTGCCTGCGCGGCGGCACTGGAGCGCTTGATTGCCGATGCTGGCATAGATCTGAAGGTTGCGGTTGTTGAAGGAGACGACCTTCTGCCGCAGGTCGGTGGTTTTCAAAGTTGTACTGAAATGTTCACGGAAGCTCCGTTCCCTCAACTGGACAAAGTGCAATCCGTGAACGCCTATCTTGGGGCGTTTCCAATTGCGGCAGCTTTGGATGCGGGTGCGGATATTGTCATAACCGGGCGCTGTGTCGACAGTGCAGTAACGCTTGCTGCCTGTATTCATCATTTCGGCTGGAGCACCGCGGAATTCGACTTGCTGGCCGCGGGTTCGTTGGCGGGGCACTTGCTGGAATGCGGGCCCCAGGCAACGGGTGGAAATTTTACGGATTGGGAAAACGCTGGCGATATCGCTGAAATCGGCTATCCGATCGCAGAGGTTTCCCTGTCAGGTGATTTTGTGATCACAAAACCTAAAACAACTGCAGGCGTTGTTTCCCGCGCCAGTATAGCGGAGCAAATGTTGTACGAAACCGGCGATCCGCAATGCTACCTATTGCCCGATGTGATCGTCGATTTTTCTGAAGTGACTTTGCGCAGTGAGGGGCCGGACCGGGTGTTGGTTCAAAACGTCAAAGGACGCGCTCCAGGCTCAAGACTGAAAGTATCGGCGACATATCGGGACGGGTACAGGGCGGGTCATGTTTTTAACTTCAACGGAGCGCGCGCGCGCGAAAAGGCCCTGAGGTTTGGCAAGGCGGGGCTCGACCGGGCCAAAAAACGGTTGAGCCAAGGCCAGGTATCAGAGTTTTCTGAAACCTGCATTGAAGTCTTCGGAGGCTTCCCGGCAGATCCGGCATTGCCTGAGCATTATGAAGAGGTAACCCTGAAAGTGGCCGTCAAACATCAGGACACCTCGGCAGTGGGTACTTTTCTTAAGGAACTTGTCGGGCTGGCGTTGGCAGCCCCGCCGGGTTTGAGCGGCTTTACCGGGGCAGGCCGCCCCAAACCATCGCCAGTTATTCGGCTGTTTTCCTTCCTGATCGACAAGCGTGTTGCTTTGGTCAGGATCTCCATGGGGGGACGGGATATTCCCTGTGCCCCTATGCTAGTGGAACAAACGGGCGCGCGCCCGTATCCGCACCAACCTCCATCTCTCGACAGCAGCTCGGACAGAGGTTGCACAACCGTTCCGCTCGAAAGGCTTGCCTGGGCGAGGTCGGGCGACAAAGGTGACATCGCAAACATCGGTGTTATTGCGCGCCATCCGGAATATCTTCCGTGGATATGGCAGGCACTGGATGAAACAGCGATCCGGAAGTGTTTTGCCAGCTGGCTTAAGGGTGAAGTCACCCGATTTTTTCTGCCGGGAACGCACTCAATGAACATTCTGATGACTGAGGTACTTGGTGGCGGTGGCATAGCAAGCCTCTTGAACGACCCCCAGGCCAAGGGCTACGCCCAGAGACTTCTGGCGCTGCCGATCTCAGTCCCAAAAGATATCTTCCACCCCCCGAATAAGGAGTGACAATGCGGTATGTCAGCAAGACCAATCCGAATTCGGAGGATTTTCTAACTAACCGCAAAGATATGTTGGCTTTGGTCAGCAAATTGCGCGAGCTGGAAGCCAGTGCTGCCGAATTGTCTGAAAAACGCCGTGGCCGGTTCGAGGAACGAGGCCAGATTACCCCGCGTGAACGGCTCGCCCGGCTGCTTGATCCCGGAATGCCGGTTCTCCATTTGCATACTTTGGCCGGATACGCAGAAAACAAGGACGGTAACCCGGCAGCAGTTCCCGGTGCTTCTGTAGTATTGGTCATCGGATTCGTTCAGGGAGTCCGCTGTATGGTGTGGGTGGATGACAGCGGGATTAAGGCGGGCGCCATAACTGCCATGACGTTGCCTGCGGTTCTGAGCATACAAGCCATCGCTCGAAAACAAAAACTTCCACTCGTACACCTGGTAGAGAGCGCTGGTGCGAACCTGATGGAGTATCAGGTCGAAACCTGGGCCGAGGGTGGCGCGGTTTTTTATAATCTGGCGCGGCATGGCGCGGCAGGTATTCCGACTATCGCTGTTTTGCATGGGCCATCAACTGCGGGTGGGGCTTATATGCCCGGGCTGTCCGATTATGTGATCAGCGTTAAAAAAACAGGGATGGCGGCACTGGCTGGTTCAGCACTGGTCTATGCTGCAACGGGTGAAAGGGCAGATGATCGGGAGCTGGGAGGCTCTGAAATGCATGCTCGTGTCACCGGTTTGGTGGAATACCTGGCCGAGGATGACACTGACGCCATAGAAACCGCGCGATCCGTTGTTGGCCATCTGAACTGGAACGACAATTTGGTGCCGCGTAACAAGCGGGAGTTTGACGAGCCGATCTGTGATCCCGAGGAACTGGCAGGGGTAGTTCCAGTCGATTGCAAAACCGCTTACGACGTGCGCGAAGTGGCAATTCGCATCGTGGATGCGCCGGGATTTGTAGAATTCAAGCCAGATTACGGCGTATCGACCGTATGCCTGCACGCGAATGTCTTTGGTGTTGCCTGTGGGGTAATCGGCAACAACGGCCCTATTGATCCGAACGGCGCAACCAAGGCCGCCCAATTCCTGCAACTCTGCGATCAGGCCGGGAAACCTGTTGTGTTTCTGAACAATACTACCGGTTATCTGGTTGGCACAGAGTATGAACAGGCCGGGATGATCAAACACGGATCAAAGATGATCCAGGCCGTATCCAATATTCGTGTCCCCAAAATAACCTGCTACATCGGCGCGAGTTTTGGGGCAGGGAATTACGGAATGGGTGGATATGCGTTTCAGCCGGATTTCATTTTTTCCTGGCCCAATGCGGTGACCGGTGTGATGGGCGGCGAGCAGGCCGCAACGACGATGGCTTTTGTGATTCGGGCTGCGGCTGAACGATCTGGTAAAAAGATTGATGAAAAGGTCGCGGTTCGGCAGCACCGGGAGATTTCAAACCATTTCAACCGTCAATCCAGCGCATTTTACACCTCGGGCCGGTGTCTTGATCACGGCGTCATTGATCCCAGGGACACGCGTAATGTTCTGGGGTTCTGTCTGGAAACCTGTCTGGAGGCGCAGGCCCGCACATTGAACCCAAACACATTTGGCGTGGCACGAATGTAAAGGACGAAAAATGAGTTTTGACACCATACTCATAGCAAACCGGGGCGAGATCGCAGCCCGCATCATTCGAACGGCCGCCCAG
>JAAEUI010000325.1 GCA_024227475.1 Paracoccaceae bacterium
CGCCTTGGACCCAGATCTGGCGGTGGATCTCCTTTTGGTGAACGCTGGCGCGAACAACATGGCTAGACGTTTTTCGATTTCATGGCGCAAAGAAGCGTGTGTGATCACCAAATTGGCCGCACCGTTAGCGATGACGCAACTTGCTTTCATGGCGATGGTATCGACCGACATCCTGATGATGGGCTGGCTGGGCTCAAAACAACTGGCGACCGGAACCTTAGCTGGTCACTACTTTTGGCTGCTTGAGTTTTTTGGCATGGGATTGTTGACCTCTGTCACGCCCATTATTTCGCACCACTTGGGGGCCGGAAATCTCCCTTCTGTACGGCGAACGGTCCGGCAAGGTTTCTGGGCCGGGGTCATCATCTTTGTTCCCTGCGTGATCGTCGCCTGGTGGTCCGGTACTGTTCTTGCGTTTTTGGGCCAGGAGCCGGATATTTCGATGGCCGGTCAATCCTATATACGCGCGATGCTATTTGGTCTTTTGCCGGGGCTTTGGCACGTCGTTCTTGGCGAGACGTTGGCAGCGCACGAGCGCCCCCGGGCTGCCTTGATTGTAGCGGTTTGCGCTATTTTTGTGAATGCGTTGATGAACTACGCTTTGATGTTTGGAAATTTCGGCTTTCCGGCGCTTGATCTGGTGGGGGCGGGCATCTGCACGTCAATCGTCGCAACCCTAATGTTCCTGTCGATGCTGGTCTTTGTTTCCTTGGATAATGACATGCGCAAATACAACCTTTTTGCAAATTTCTGGCGATCTGACTGGCCGCGATTGTTCGAGATTTTCCGGGTTGGAGTGCCGATTGCACTGACAGAAATGTCCGAGATTGCAACCGTGTTTGTTGCGGCCCTTCTGATGGGGCTGATCAGCGTTGATGCCTTGGCAGCCCACGGTATAACAGTTCAATGCATCGGGTTTTTTCTGATGGTGCCGGTTGGTTTCATGCAAGCTGCCAGCATACGCGTCGGACACACATTTGGCGCTAAGGACCTGCGTGGTGCGCGTCTATCGGGCTACGTAACGCTGTCATTGAACCTCATATACATAACTGTTCCAATTACACTCCTGCTGTTCTTCGGTGAGGAAATCGTGGCGGTGTTCCTGAACGTTGCCGATCCTCAAAATGCTGCCTCAGCCGCAATTGCCACATCGGTTCTTGCGCTGGGCAGCCTGTTTTTGCTGGCAGATTCGATGCACCTGGTGGCCCGCGGAGCACTAATGGGACTAAAGGATACAAAGGTTCCGATGTTCTTTTCCTTCGGCGCTTATGGGGCAAGCCTCCCTGCTGCCTGGTATTTGGCAATACATCTGAAATTGGGCCCGGAATCTGTCTGGCTATCTTTAAGTATCCCCCTGCTGGTGTTGGCAGGAATGCTGATTTGGAGGTTCTACAACCAAATCGACGCCAATAGTCACGGAGAAGAATCTTTGAGGGATCATTGATGCGACGAGTAAGAGTAAGAAATCGTGCGAGAACCGAGGTTTTGCCTCACTCAGGAGATCGCTATTCTGGGCGCCGCTATGGTATTTTAATAACTCCCGAAGTGACCGCTAGAACGGTGTCGCAAATCACCTCGCGTCAGACAATAGTGCTCGGCAAAAGTAGCGATCGTTCAATTTTTGTCGGCTGCGATCCCACGTGGTTGATGCCAAGGATGATATGCATCGCGGGTGTCAACGCCGAAACAGGGGAGCAAAACTCATCTAACTATCCGCTGAAGGAATAATCCAATGCCCCGCGACCCACGATTTGACATCCTGTTTAACCCCATCAGGATCGGCCCGGTGACAGCACCCAACCGGTTCTATCAGGCGCCTCACTGCAATGGCATGGGGCGCATGTTTCCCGATAGCATGATTGCCATGCGCGGCATGAAAGCCGAAGGCGGCTGGGGCATTGTTGCAACCGAGCAATGCGATTTCCACCCCACCGGTGATGTTCAGCCCTTCACCGAGACCCGCCTGTGGGGGGATATGGATGTCCCTTATCTGGCCGGCATGGTGAATGCGGTGCATAAACATGGAAGTCTGGCCGCCATAGAATTGGTTCACAACGGTCACGACACGGGCAACATGTACAGCCGAGAGGTTCCCATCGGTCCCATGCATCGCCCGGTCTCCTGGCACAATCATCCGGTTCAGGCTCGCGCCATGGATTTGAGCGATATCCGGGCATTTCGCCGGTGGCACCGCAACGCAGCCTTGCGGGCGCGCCAGGCTGGCTTTGACATCGTGGTGGTCTACGCCGGACACGACGGAACGATGCCGTCGCATTTCCTGTCACGCCATCACAACCAACGCGCAGACGAATACGGTGGCTGCCTGGAGAATCGCATGCGACTTTATCGCGAACTGCTGGAGGACACGCTGGAAGCGGTCGGGGATACAATGGGTGTAGTGGCGCGCTTTGCGGTTGATGAAATGATGGGACCTGATGGATTGGAATGGGAAAACGAAGGGCGTGACGCGATAGAGATGCTGGCCGAAATGCCAGACATGTGGGATGTCAATGTCAGCGATTGGCCCAACGATTCCAAGACCTCGCGCTTTGCCCCCGAGGGCTATCAGGAGGACTACATCGCCTTCGTCAAACAGGTCACCAGCAAACCGGTCGCCGCCGTCGGCCGTTATACCTCGCCTGACACCATGGTCTCGGCCATTCGGCGCGGTTTGGTTGACATTATCTGCGCAGCGCGACCGTCAATCGCAGATCCGTTTCTGCCGAACAAGATAAAGGAAGGGCGAGCCGACGATATCCGAGAATGTATTGGCTGCAACATCTGTGCGGCATGGAACAACCTATCCGCACCGATACGCTGCACCCAGAATCCGACAATGGGCGAGGAGTGGCGAAAGGGCTGGCATCCTGAGAATATTGCACCGAAGGCATCTGACGCGCACGTGTTGATTGTTGGAGCCGGCCCTGCCGGGCTCGAAGCGGCACATGCACTGGGAAAACGCGGCTATCGTGTAACTCTTGCCGAAGCAGGGGCGCAGGCTGGTGGTCGGGTCAGCCGGGAAAGTGCTTTGCCGAACCTCAACGCCTGGGCGCGCGTGCGTGATTATCGTTTAGGTCAGATCGCGCCCATGGCCAATGTTGAT
The DNA here is from genome assembly GCA_024227475.1 of Paracoccaceae bacterium. Taxonomy (GTDB): domain Bacteria; phylum Pseudomonadota; class Alphaproteobacteria; order Rhodobacterales; family Rhodobacteraceae; genus Amylibacter. The sequence goes on from JAAEUI010000325.1 coordinate 3,104, forward strand.
CTCTACCTGAACAGTTCGCTCAGCGCGGAGCAAGTGCTGGAATTTGGTGCCGATCACGTGGTGCTGGCAACAGGCGCTGCCTGGCGCCGCGACGGGGTCGGACGGCATATTCGCACGCCTGTCCCCGGGGCAGAATTTCCACATGCTCTTAGCCCGGACGACATCATGGATGGCAAGCTCCCGCAAACGGGTCCGGTCGTGGTGTTTGACGACGATCATTATTACATGGGCAGCATGATGGCCGATCTGTTGGCGGGTGAAGGGTATCAAGTCACTCTGGCAACACCAGAAACCTGTGTAAGCAGTTGGACCGAACACACACTGGAACAAGGGCATATCGAGAAACGGCTTGTCGATCTTGGTGTGGAAATCCTGCCGCGCCACTCTGTGATGTCGCAAGGCGAGGGTGCAGTCGAATTGGTGAACCTCGTTACCGGCGAAAGATTCAATCGGCAGGGATTCTTGTTGCCGGTCACTATGCGCCTGCCCAACGACTCGCTTTATTTTGCGTTAAAGGATGAACCCGCAAGGTTGAAGGCTGCTGGCACAAAATCAATGTGCCGCATCGGTGACTGCTATGGCCCGGCTACCATCGCCGCGGCAATATACGCAGGTCATCGCTACGCGCGCGAGCTTGATACCTGTGTTGATCCTGATGGCGTGCCTTTCAAAACTATCAGATATGATCTCGAACTCGGAGCGTGACCCTGGGACGCTATGCGTCGAATGATTTTTCACCTACAGGGTTTCACACTTAATCTGATCCAGTTCTAACTTTAAGCATCGGTTTAAGCATCCGTTGTCACTGCTTTTCACGTTTCATTGGTGATTCCAAAAAACCGTGAAAAGCTCTAGGTTGGCAACCCATTCCACTTCTAAAAAACCCGACCAAGTACGCTGGTGAATTCGGGCAAGCCAAAAATCAGTGCTGGCCTCAACGCAAACGACCTTCAAATGTGGTTTTGAACCAAGAAAACCGATCAATGCTAAAAGTGGATGAGGTGGATGGCTCCCGCCCCAACGGCGCCAAATGTGCCTTAGTCAAGATGCCATGGGCTGCCAAAATCGCCGGCACTGACCTCCTTTCACCTCCGATTCAAAGGCCACTTGTCACAATCCACCATTAGCGGTCATTTGACTATGGTTCCCAAAGGCCGGCAGTGTCCCGCGTTGTGCCAGTTCGAACGCGATGCAGCGAATGTCGGGATTGGATTCTGGCCAAATTGCCCGACTTGAACGGCCGGTTCGGAGAATTCCGCTGCGCCGCAGAATTTCAGATTCCGCAACTGCGAATTTGACGCCAGGATTTCGTACACTGTTTCGCTGCGCATGCACAGGTCCGCTTGGTCCCGCTCAGCGGTTGTTGCTAGTCGCGCTAATCTTGCTGTTGCAGCGAAAGTCCTGTGTGGAAAGCTCCTGCATCGCAAGACATTTTTGAGCTGATTTGGCGTTTGGTCAGAAGCAGACGTGTGTCCGGCCTGTTTGTGCGGCGCACGCGGCCGCTGGCCTTGATGGTTTCCGCAATCGCGCTGTCATGCCGGTCACCAAGAGGCGCCGGATATATCGGTCGCCCATCTTCGTGATCCGGCCCAATCGTTCCTTTCCGCCACTGGATCGGTTCAGCGGGGTCAGACCGA
>JAAEUI010000326.1 GCA_024227475.1 Paracoccaceae bacterium
CCATAAGCATTCGCCCCGTGCTTACGGCGAACGTGGTTGCCAACCTCTGCTGCCACGTCCAGAGCAAAATCCCAGGAGACCGGTTGCAGGATGCCGTAGATCCGCATCAAAGGGGAACTCAGCCGATCCCGCGTCGGGGTTTGCGGGTTATAGCACTTCTGCGCGATACAACCGCCGCGCAGACTGGAGTCGCCATCGGTGTTGACGAATTCAGTGTCTTTGTCCGGAATGATAACAACGTGGTGCGGAGAGCCCTCATGCATCACGATATTATGTTGGTTTGGTGCCACCCAGGGGCCGAGCGGATCCACCGGAAAATCTGCGTCAAAAGCGTTGTTTTCGGCCTCGGGCCCGCCATCCTTACCGCCAGCAACCGGCCAGCGGAAGACCTTGTAGCCACAGGCAACGATGCAATAGTCGCACGCGGTTGTGATCACTTCCGCGTCTTTAGGTGGCAGAGGAACGTTTGTTTCGGGAATATAATACGGAGTCGTCATCGTTTGTTTCCCTATCCTTGCAGATTGTCGTAGCGGCCGAAAATCAGGCCGAACACGCCGACAGCGTAAATGTCGTCACCATCGAGTTCCAAAAGCACCTGCGGCAGGCTCTGGTAGGCCTGTCCTGAAATCAGGATGCCGTGGCGTGTCAGATCATAGGTCGAAAGGTGCAGCGGGCAGGCGCCCAGAGATTTCGTGTCGCCCTTGTAAGAGCCCATTAAAGGGCCGCCCTGGTGGGTACAGAAGTAATTGAAGGCAACCACGTCCTTGTCCGGCCCGATACCGCCGCCGCCTTCGACACCCATCTTGACCAGCATGCCCTCGGCGTAGGCCCCCTCGTCGGGATAGACAAAATCTATCGGCACGTCGTTTTCAAGCTCGCTCAGTTTGGCGATTTTCTTGCGCGGGTAAGTTGCAATCTGCGCAGGAACCTGAGCTTCGGCATCACCCGCGTTCATCGCGACCATGACGGTCGCTGTGGCAGTGCCCGAGGTCAGCAGGAACGCACGCCGGGACATCAGGCATTTCTTGCCTCCTTCAATGCGTTGCGCGTCGGTTTTCTGCCGTTTTTTGCGGAGTTTCTTTGTGGGTTGTGTCATGTCTGCATACCCCTCAGTTCGCGACCGCTGGCAGCGGCGCGTAGGATGGAAGTTCAGGTGTCGCCATTTTCAGCTCTTCACCACTCAGCGCATTGAGGAAGGCAACTAGGTCTTCCTTTTCTTCGTCTGTCAGGTTCAGAGGCTTGAGAAGCGGTGTTTTGTTGCTGGCCATGGTGCCGTCGGTAAACTCGTTGTCACCACCGCCTTCGTCGTAGAAATCAACGATTTCTTCGAGGTCAAAGAACATACCGTTGTGCATGAACGGTGCTGTGTATTCCATGTAGCGCAGCGGCTGGGTGCGGAACTTACCCATGTCAGCCTTTTCCTTGGTCCGGTAGTAGAGACCCGCATCGTCCTTGATTTTGCGGTACATCTCCTCGGTCGTACCTTTGGCATATTGTTGATAGCGGAAGGTGATCTGGGCCATACCGTTTTCAAACCAGTCGTCAGCCCGGGGCACACCAATGTTATAGTACTTCTCGTCCGACAAGAGCGGGCCATTATGGCATTCGATACAGTTGGCTTTGCCTTCGAACAGGGCCAGACCGCGGATTTGCTGTTCGTCCATGGCAGCAGTATCGCCGCGCATGTAGCGATCAAACGGAGTGTCATTGTGAATGAGCGTGCGCTCAAACGCAGCCATGGCGCGCCAGACGTTATTTACCTTGGGCCATTCGTCGCCGAACACATCATTGAAACGCTCGACATACTCAGGGATGAACGCAAGCCGGGCTTCGATCATGTCGCGCTCGCCGTTACCCGACAAAGCGCCCAGTGCAGCCGAAGGAGCCTGGTTTTCCAGCGATTTGGCTGATCCGGTCCAGAACAATTTGCTCATATAGGCCGAGTTGATCACCGAATGGCTGTTGCGCCAGTGAATGGCACCGGGATATCCGCGCGAGATTGGGTCGTTGAACCCCCAGCCCTGTTTGGGCGCATGACAATCAGCACAGGAAACCGACGCATCACCGCCAATGCGGCTGTCGAAAAAGAGCAATTTACCCAGTTCGATCTTTTCCGGGGTCTGGACATTATCTGCCGGGATCGGCGGGTCACCAAGAGCGGCAAGAGGTGGATTTGTATCTGCCGCGGCCGCGGCGCCCATCCCAACGACAAGGGTAACGGCCGCGATGAACTGCGAAGTGGATTTTTTCATAGCCATTGTCCTAGTTCTCCATCTCGAGCCAGTTGTCGAACGGCTTGTAATTGACGTTCACTTTTTCCGGCCAGACGTGCTCTTCACCGGTCAGCGGATCGCCGGACAAGGATTCCAGAAAAGCGACCAGATCGGCCTGTTCCTGCCAGCTCAAGCCCAAGGGCTTGATTCGGGGGTCCATGTTTTCATCGCTGCCACCGCCCGCGTTGTAAAACGCGACCACGGTCTGCAGTGTCCCCATGGTGCCGTTGTGCATGTAGGGCGCTGTATAGTTCAGCTCGCGCAGGGTCGGGGTCATGAACTTGCCGATGTCCGATCCATCCGACTTATGAGTACGGATGTGGGCACCGACGTCGCGGCGGATGTTCATGTAATTTTCGATACCCATGAACATGGCAAACGACACATAAGTCAGATGGCGCTTTGGATCCAACCAGATGTCGGGGTTTTCGGGAACGCCGATGTTATGCGGTTGGTCATCGGTGAACCGGGCGCCGTTGTGACACTCAGCGCATCCGGCTTTGCCCTTGAACAGCTCAAAACCGCGACTTGCCGCATCGGACAATTCGCCACTATCAAACGGAGCACCACGACTGGTCAGGGTTTTCAAGTATTCCGGGATCGCCTTGCGGACCGAACCGTTAGACGGTTCGCCGTAACCCGCAGCGTCAAACATTTCCAGATAGATTGGATCCTGCTTGATACGTTCCTGCATCAGGCGCATGTCCATGTTCATCGAATAGGTTTCGGTGATAGACTCACGTGTCACGTCATTCAAATTGGTGCCTATCCGGCCATCGTGAAACCAAGCTGCTTTCAGCGCAGCATTGATCAACGTCGGCGCATTGCGAAACCCGTCCGACCCAGGATAGGCCTTCGCGAGTGGAAGACCGTCGGCAAATCCCAGCTCTGGATTGTGGCAGGTTGAACAGCTGATAGCGGCATCGCCTGACAGGCGGGCATCGAAAAACAGCCGCTTGCCCAGAGCCGCCTTGGCAGGATCAACCTCCGCTGCCGGAACCGGCCCAAACTCCTGGCCGAGAACCGGAGCTGCCACCGCCACAAAAAGCGCGGCGCCCATGCTCCACGCGATAACAGACGAGGTCTTTTTCTTCATATCGATAACCCTCACTTCAATTCGGCGGTTGGCAGAGACGTCCTGATGCAGCCTCTGGTCAGCAGCCAGTTGTTTTCTTCCTATTTGTAGTCTTTTGCCTTGGCCCCCTCGGGCAGCGGTACCCCGCTGACCCGTTCCAGAAACGTCTTCAATGTTGAAAAATCTTGGAAATAGAGTTCATCCTCGCCCTGGACTTGCCGAACATGGCCTCGCCATGTTGCCGTTTGATCGGAGGTCCCCTCCAGCCAAATCCGCGCTACAAAAGAACTGTGTTTTTCCGGTTCGCTCATTCCTCATCTGCCGCAGATTTCCAAATCCCACCCCAACGAGGCAGTTATTGTGAAATTGAACACACGTCAGTTACACATGGGTAACATTGCCAACACACTGATTTAGAACGTGGTTTCAGCAATTGGGTCTGAGAAAGGGCAGAATACTTTGTTGTCAGGGAATCGCCGGGCAGCGAGCGGGCTGCAGCTGCTACACTTGGACAATAAGGCTTGCCCACTTATTCAGAAGGTAGGTTCAAAAACAAAAATGCGGGGCTGCATACCCTGCAGTCAGGCGGTCTGACGAATGCTGACCTGATCTTCGCCGACAATCTGGCGATAGGTTTCAACTGTCTCGTTGGTCGGCTGCAATCCGTATTCCTGATCCAGTGAACGAGACCAGGAAGAATAGTAAGCTCTGGCCCAGTCAGGCCGTTTCAGACTGACCAGACATTGTAACAAGATACGAACAAAGTTCTCCCGGCAGGGGTCTGAGGAAAGCGCCTGTCGGCACACTCGTGAAGCGGTCAGGAAATGCCCCGTTTCAGTGTAGCATTGTGCCAGACCAGCCGCCATTTCAAGATAGATTTCGCGCAGGCGTTCCCGCTCGACCGTACACCAGTCGGCGTAGACCTCATCCTCAAAGAAGTCCCCGCGGTAAAGGCTTTCGGCTTCTTCGAACTGCGTCTGCGCTTCAGACAAGTTACCCGATCTTAATAGATCCCAACCACTGGACACTCGTGCACAGAAAGCATCCGAATCAAGCCAGACGGATCTTCGCCGCAGCAAATACGATTCGTCGACCGTCTCGATGATGTCTGGGCTGACGTCGCCCTGCCGCAGGGCGCTGCGCAGGTATGAAACTGTCACCTTCAGCCGCGACCAACCACTTTTGGGATCAGCATTGGGCCACAACCATTCGATCAGACGTTCCCGGTGAACCGGTTTGTCGAGCTGGCTGACCAGGCACTTTAAAATCACCGCTGCCTTTCGCCGCTTCCAGCTGTTTACATCCAGACCTTTACCACTGACGGTGAGCCCGAAGGGCCCCAGAGAAAACACCCGCATGGGAGTGTCAGGCTGAGCTTGGCTGTCTAAGTCATAAGCCTTGCGCAGGAAAATAAGAGCAACCGCCTCGTTGCTGTCGTCTTGTCGGGCTTCCGGGGGCAGTACCAGTGAACTGATCCCCGCCGGAATCATCTCACCGCTTTTGTGGCGTATCAAGCAATTGCCGATCCCCCATTTTGTACCACCAGAAATGCAGGCCCGGCCCTCGCACAACACAGAGCAAAGCGGTTCGCCGGTGGGGAAAAACGCCTGCAGAACCGTACTGCAAGGTGACCCCAAAGTTTCCGTATCGGTGTATCCCAACAAATCACGCGCGCCAGCGTTCCAGCCGTTTACCCGCATATTCTTATCGAGGGTAAAAGCCGGATCTGAGGCATATTCAATGAGATCAGAAGTTTTAACCAAGAACCGCGACCTTTGTTGTTTTCGGCGCGGAGTCTAGCCCGCAGACCCTCCGCTACCAATGAGACCAGATGCCGCTAACTGCGTTATGCGGTTTGATTCAACAAACACCTTGTTCCGAGACGGAGCAACATCAATGGTATAAACTGGCGTGCGTTTATAAACTGCTTTGGGCAAAACGCCTAGCGCTTCTTGGTGAAGCCTGGATTTCCTACCAATTGCAGCCGTCTACTCTGCAGCAGATCAGGCCCACCCCGCCAGCTGCTGATCAATGATTTCTACCAGCATTTCGATAGACCCGGGGCTGTCATTCAGACAGGGAACAGTTGCGAATTCCTGACCACCGTTTTCGAGGAAAACCTGTGCCGCCCTGATTTGAATTTCTTCAAGAGTTTCAACACAGTCAGAGGCAAACCCCGGTGTGACCACGAGAACGTTCCTGTTACCCTTGCCGGCCAGATCGGCCAGTGTTTCCTCGGTGTCCGGACCAATCCATTCCGCCCGACCTGTGCGCGACTGATAGCTCAACATCAGTTGCTGTTCCGATAACCCCATGGCCTGACGCAAAAGCGCCGTGGTTGTTTCACAGTGCTGCTGATAAGGATCACCTTTTTCAATGAACGAAACCGGCAAACCGTGGAACGAGGCGAGAATTACATCGGGTGTCCAAGGCAGGCCTTGCCGACAGGCCTCGATGGACTGGGCTAACGCGGAGATATGAGCCGGTGCTTTATAATAGGGAGGAACACTGCGCACTGCCGGTTGCCTGCGCATCTCTTTGAGCGCGTCAAAAACCTTGTCCATCGCTGTCGCCGTGGTTGCAGCGCTGTATTGCGGATAAAGCGGAAAAAACAGGATGCGCTGGCAACCGCGCTCGCTCAGTCGTGCAATCCCTGCCGCAATAGAGGGTTTGCCGTATCGCATCGCCCAATCCACCACCAGCGAAGGTTTGTCAGCCAAATGTGCCGCCACCTTTTCTGCCTGCGCCCGGGTGATTGTTTTCAGGGGGGATTCATCACGTTCGCGGTTCCATATCTTATCATAAGCGTGGCCGCTTTTCTTAGGGCGTCGCATCAGGATGATGCCGTTCAGCACCAACCACCAAACCGGCCCGGTGGCTTCAATAACCCGTTTGTCAGACAAAAATTCCTTTAGGTAACGCCGCATCGACTTGAAATCGGTGGCTTCCGGCGTTCCAAGATTAATCAGCAGTATTCCAGTTTTTTCACTCATGATGCCAGACGGTTCAACTTGATCGATGCTGCACAAGCCTTCCTACGTAAGGGACGCGCCTGCAAGGGCAATTATCAGCAGTACCACAGGGTTGGCGGATGTTACCGGCGTGTTACCGGCGCCAATATCTTTGGGCAAGCCATAAACGGGCGATCAATCAAGGGGTTTTTTAGATCAGAAACGGCAGCCTAACGGTCTGTTATTACTTTGAAAACATGATGCGAGGAGCATAACGACAGCTCATTCCCCCGCAAATTCGGGATTCGCACAACCCAGACCGTTGCCTGCCCTCCTGTCCGGAAACAAACTCCAAACGCGAGGAGAAGCCGATGGTTGTTAACCTGGCTGTTTCAACAACGACGGAAACAACAAACGAGGTCGGCACCGCGCCAACCTCGCTTGGCCACGTTTTGGTTGCGCTGGATCAAAGCGATTATGCCAATCAGGCGATGCGCGAAATTACCCGGCTTGCGGCCACTTCCAAGGGAACAATCACCGGTATTCATGCCTATGCCGCAAAACTCCACGACCGCCGCTTCAAACAGATGGAAGGTGGGTTGCCTGAGAAGTATCAGCGCGAATCCGAAATGGAACACCAGCGCGAAGTGCACGAGGATCTGATTGGCATGGGTCTGGGGCTGATTTCCGACAGCTATCACAACGCCGCTGGCCAGATTGCTGATGGCGCCGGGGTGCCGTTCAAACGACTGAGTCCTGAGGGTAAGAATTACCGCTGCCTGATCGATGCGGTCAGGTCCGGCGGCTTTGACGTTCTGGCAATGGGCGCTTTGGGTCTTGGCGCTGTCGCTGGCAGCACCGTTGGCACGGTCTGCGAACGCGTGGTGCGCCGCTCTCCGATCGACGTATTTGTTGCCAAGGATCGCCGCCGCCCGATCGGTGACGGGCCGATCGTGGTTGGAATGGATGGTTCACCCAAATCCTTTGGAGCCATGAAAACAGCCATCGATATTGGACGGCGTCTGGATGTGCCGGTGCACGTGGTCGCAGCCTATGATCCGTTCTATCACTATGTCGCGTTCAACAAAATCTCGACTGTTCTGGACGAAGAGGCGGGCAAGGTTTTCCGCTTCAAGGAGCAGGAACAGCTTCACGAGGAGCTGATAGACGAAGGCATTGCCAAGATTTACCAGGCCCATCTCAACGTCGCAGAAACGGTGGCCAAGGACGCAGACGTTAAAATTACCACCGCGCTTGTGGCTGGCAAACCCTATCAGGCCTTGCGCAAATACATCGAAATGAACAACGCCAGCCTGCTGGTGATCGGCAAAACCGGCGTGCATGCGGACGACGAACTGGACATCGGCGGCAATACCGAAAACCTGTTGCGCATGGTGCCCTGCCACGTCTGGATTGGGC
>JAAEUI010000327.1 GCA_024227475.1 Paracoccaceae bacterium
CTACGCCACCGTGGCCTGGGGCCAACTGAATCTGATTGCACCGGTGGTGTCGATGTTTTTTCTAATTTCTTACGGTCTTTTAAACTACGCCACTTATTATGAAGCAGGTTCCCAGAGCCCATCGTTTCGTCCCCGATTTCGCTACTTTAACAAGTGGCTCAGTCTGGCCGGTGCCTTGGCGTGTTTGGGCGTCATGCTGGCCATCGATATTGCCGCCGGGACCGTTGCGGTTGCGGTGCTGTTCGGAATTTTTCAATATCTTAAGCGCACCGCCGGTCCTTCCCGCTGGGCCGACAGCCGTAGATCACATCACCTCCAGCGTATCCGGGAGCACCTACTGGAAGCCGCCGCCGAGCCGGAACATGCGCGCTACTGGCGCCCTCAGATTCTCGCTTTTTCCGACAATCCCCAGCGACGATCCCAGCTGTTGCGCTTCTCATCCTGGATTGAGGGCGGTAGCGGACTCACCACTGCCGTCCAAATTTTGGAGGGCGAGGGGCTCAAAATGCGAAAGCTGAAAAAGGAGGCCGAAGTGCAACTTCAGCGGGACATGCAAAAAGATGAGGCCCAAGCATTTCCCCTGGTAGTGACGGCGCCGAATCTTGAAACCGGCCTCCAGGCAGTGGTCCAGGCTTACGGGATTGGATCCTTAAAAGCCAACACCATCCTTCTCAATTGGCTGGGCCGATCTCCCACAAAATTTCTGGGGCTTCATGACCGGGAATTTGGCAGGAACATCCGCGCTGTATACCGTCATGGCTGCAACATTGTCATCCTGGATGTAAAAGCAGACAAATGGGGCGCTTTGGAAGAATCCGACGGTCAGGATCGCTGCATCGATGTCTGGTGGTGGGGTGATGCCACCAGTCGGCTCATGCTTCTGATGGCCTATTTGATGACGCGAAACGAAAAATGGCGTGACGCAAAGATCCGTTTGCTGGCTGCTGCTGC
>JAAEUI010000328.1 GCA_024227475.1 Paracoccaceae bacterium
ATTGGAGAGCGGCAAGGGCAGGCGCTGAGGTTGGAGGTGGAGACCCTGTTCATGGCCGGGGAACGCCCGTCAGGAACGCCGAAAGTGGGGCGCTTGGTGTCCCGGGCTCTTGCTCTGATGCAAGAGAATCTGGAGGTGCCATTGACGATTACGGATCTGGCCCGCAGGCTCGGTCGCCGCCAGAAGGAACTGGAAGCCCGGATGAACGCAGAACTGGGGGCAACGCCGCAAACGGTTTACCGGCGACAACGGCTGAACCTTGCCCATAAACTGGTGTCCGAAACCCGGATGCCGGTGTCAGAAGTATCGATACGCTGCGGTTATCAGAGCGCCAGCGCAATGACCCGCGCTTTTCGTTCTGAATTCGGCTGGAGTCCGCGCGATTTGCGGCGCGACTAGATGCGCATCGAGGCCCGCTCCTTCATTCGCGTTTTGCCCTCACGCACTTGGTTCCACTCTGCCGGCGACGAGCTTACCTGGTGTACATCTGTTTCTTGAATTTACGGGTTCGTTCCGTCGCCGCGGCACTGCCATCATGGAAAGTTCCGAACCATTTGTCGAATGGGATCTCGGATGTGCCGTAGTTGCACTCGAAGTACCGGTGGTGCAGCTGGTGAAAGAAATCCCCGGCGCGGGCGGCCTGGGTCTCATTCACGATCACCCGCTCAAAACCGGAATGCGACATCACCGGGCTGATCTGCTGAAACATGGCATGGAAGGTAAGGTGCAGCGGATGCGAGGGGATTATCAGGTGAATGAAATAGGTGGTGAAATACAGCATGTTCTCGAACCAGTGGTTCGAAATTCCGGACCATGGCCCGGTATTCACATTGCGGTGGTGGACAGCATGGACACGCTTGTAGAGCGCGGGTTGGTGTTCCAGCCGGTGCACCCAGTAAAAATGCACGCCCGACCACATCGGGATGAACGCCATCCAGACTACGCACCAGACCGGGTTTTCCGCGAACGTCACAGTCAGAACATAGCCGTTGGCCATCGCCCAGAAGATCAGCCATTGGTAAACCGTGGCCACCGTGACTGCACTGCCCAGGGACCACCAGATGTTGTCCCACACCTGATTGTTGAAGGTGAAAATGCCATTGTTCCGGGCCAGGTCCCTTTTCTCGAATTTGGTGCGCATGCCCTGACCTTTGTGGAAGTAGAGCCACCAATGCAGCGTTGAGGCGACGATGACATGCGGCACCATATTCGCCAGCCAGACCCAAGCCATCCAACCGGGTGCAAAACTGGCCATTGCAGCCAGGGGAGGCAATATCAGCCACCAGATCAGCAGGGCCAGCGCCATGCAGGTTGAAACCGCAGTGATTTGCAGCCATGCCCCGCGATACCAGTTCAAAATGGCCATGGGGCTTGGTGGCCAGCTGAACAGCGGGTTCAGCGCCAACGGGTGGGCGGGCCGGTAGTTCCAGCGGTCGCTTTCAGGGTCTATCGTGACGTCACTTGGCATCGTGGCTTCTCAACTGTGATTACGGGTAGTCGGGATGTGTGTTTCTCGCACGGGATTGGTTTTCGGTCATGGCTGAGCCCTGTGCCGGACGGTTTCAGGTCGCGTAGTTCGAATCCTCTTCATCAAGGATCGCTTTCAACTCGCTCAGATGCCGTTCGTCTTGTTCAGGGTATTCCTCCAGTTCACGCGCAGTTTTTTCGGCGATTTCATCTGAAAGAACCCGCAGCGGCTGGCCGGTTTGCAGGGCGCGGATGTAGGTTTCAGCCGCACGCTCAAAATAATATAACCGGTTGAAGGTTTCCGCCACACTGTCACCGACAACCATGACGCCATGATTGCCCATGATCATGGTCTTCTTTTTGGGGTCGCCGAGCAATTGGGCGCAGCGCTCGCCCTCCTCTTCAAACGCGAGCCCGCCGAAGTTTTCGTCGATCACGTAGCGGTTAAAAAACGTGGCGGTATTCTGATCAATCGGCGGCAGGTTGCTGTCAGCCAGCGAGGCCAAAACGGTGGCGTGGATCGAATGCACATGCATCGCGCAGCGCGCGCGAGGGCAATGCCGGTGAATACTGCCGTGCAATCCCCATGCGGTGGGGTCCGGAGCGTCCGGGCCAGAGAGAGTGTCCGGGTCATTTGCGTCCAGAAACAACAGGTCACTGGCCTTGACACGTGAAAAATGCACCTGATTGGGGTTCATCAGAAACTGGGTGCCATCTTCGTTCACCGCCAGCGAAAAGTGGTTGGCCACGGCCTCGTGCAGGTTCAGCCGTTCGGTCCAGCGAAATGCGGCGGCCAAATCGACCCTTTCCTGCCAGTGGTGGATATTCGTTTTCAAACTGGTCACGCGTGTTGGCGCAGTCATGAGTGGTCCCCCTGATGATACCTGTGAAGGATAATCCGGGCTGGTTTGGCTTTACCAATGAAAAAACTTTAGCCATAGTATTAGTAATTCTAATGGATAGCTAATGGATCACCCCAATGGCCCAGATGGACCTGCCCCCGCTGAACTGGTTGCGTGCATTTGAGGCAGCCAGCCGACACCTGTCTTTTACCGGAGCGGCGGGTGAACTCGGTATGACCCAGTCGGCGATCAGCCAGCAGATTAAGAACCTTGAAGGGTTCCTGGGGAAGCCGCTGTTCTTTCGACGGACCCGAGTACTAGAAATCACCGAGGCGGGGCGAAGTTACCTGCCAGTGGTGCAAGAGGCCTTTGCCGGGCTGAGTGCCGGAACCACAAACCTGCGCGGCAAGGACCGGGAACAGGTGCTGCAAGTGCAGTCAAACCTCAGTTTTGCGGTGTTCTGGCTTGCCCCGCGGTTGCCTGACTTGTTCAAGCTGCACCCCTGGCTGAAGTTAAATATCTCGACTGCGCTGTGGGACCCAGAGCGCACAGCAGCTTCCAGTGATGTCGAAATACGATTTGGTATGGCACCCGATGTATCTGTACCATCGGACAGGCTGGTTGAGGACGCTTACTTTCCGGTGGCTGCGCCCGGCACCGCAATATCCGAAGCCGAGTTCGCATCTGCGACATTGTTCGATTGCATCGGTCTGAAAAGCAATTGGGACAGATGGCTTGCGTCGCGCGGCCTTGGCCCGCCCATGGGGCGCGGCGTGACCTATGCCAGCACCTATGCCGTGTCGTTAAGTGCCGCCCAGTCCGGGGCTGGTCTGGCCCTGGCGCACTCAACGATTGCCCAGGGGTTGTTGGATGCCGGTTTGTTACAGCGGGTCTCTGATCACAGCTTACCCATGCAGGAAAGCTACTTTCTGATCGCCCCGGAGAAGCGCCCTAGGTCGAAGGCTCAGACGGCGTTTTGTGATTGGATCGTGGCGCAGTTCAAATGAGAAAAGCCGGGCCCGAAGGCCCGGCAGTTGAGAGGCGAACCTCTCTGGGAAATGCAGTTTTATCAGCCGATTGTGAATTCGGGATAGGCTTCCATCCCAAGTTCGGCCATGTCCAATCCGTTGACCTCTTCTTCTTCACTGACCCGGATGCCCATAGTCACCTTCAGAGCGAACCAGACGATGGCCGAAGCCACGATGACAAAGAAACCAACCACTAGGATGCCGTAAAGCTGAGCACCCAGCGTTGCGCCCTTGTTGGTGAAGACCACGGCGATGGTGCCCCAGATGCCGGCGAACAGGTGTACCGGAATGGCACCGACAACATCGTCGATCTTAAACCGGTCGAGCATGGGTACCGCAAACACCACCAAGGCTCCGCCGACGGCCCCGATCAGGGAGGCTTGTCCGAGTGACGGGGTCAGTGGTTCGGCGGTGATTGCCACAAGTCCGGCCAGAGCGCCGTTGAGGATCATCGTCAAGTCCGGCTTTTTGAACATAAGCTGGGTCAGGATCAGGGCGGCCACCGATCCGGCAGCCGCAGCTGCGTTGGTGTTGGCAAAAATGCGCGAGATGTCGGCCACGTCCCCGACGCTGCCCATTGCCAATTGCGAGCCGCCGTTAAAACCAAACCAGCCGAGCCACAGGATGAAGGTACCCAAGGTGGCCAGCGGCAAGTTCGACCCCATGAACGGATGCACCCGGCCACCTTTGTATTTGCCAAGGCGCGGGCCAAGGATGATGGCGCCGGTCAAGGCTGCCCAGCCGCCAACCGAATGGACAACTGTCGATCCGGCAAAGTCCTGAAAATTAGCGACGTCCAGAAATCCGCCTCCCCATTTCCACGACGCCTGAACCGGGTAGATGACCGCCGTCAGAACGACTGTAAAAATTAGGAATGGCCAAAGTTTAATGCGCTCTGCCACTGCGCCTGACACAATAGAGGCTGTCGCAGCGCAGAACATCAGCTGGAAGAAAAAGTCGGACCCGACTGACGCGTAAGACAGGTCTGTTGCATCTGCCCCCACGCCCACAGGTTCCAGAACTGTTGGCGCGAACGCCCCTATCACGCCAGCGACAGTCCAGCCATCGCCGGGGTACATCAGGTTAAAGCCAATTAGATAATAGAAGATACAGGCAAGCCCAAACAGGCCCATATTCTTGGTCAGTTGCATTGTCACGTTCTTGGATCGCACCAGTCCGGCTTCAAGCATGGCAAATCCAGCTGCCATCCAGAAAACCAGAAACCCGCCAACCAAAAACAGAAAGGTAGTCAGGATGTAACCGACTTCCGTTGGCACTGCCGTTGCGACCTCTATGTCCTGTGCTGCCCCAAGCGTGGGAACAGCTGCCATCGGTGTTGCGAGCAGTGTTGCAAGTGCGGCTCTTTTGAATTTGTTAGACATCGTGATTTCCTTTCCTTCTTAAAGAGCGTCATCGCCCGTCTCACCGGTGCGCACGCGCATGGCCTGTTCAACATCGAGTATGAATATCTTGCCATCGCCAATTTTTCCGGTTCGGGCGGTGGCTTCGATGGTCGACACGACGCTGTCGGCAACATCATCCGGCACGACAATATCGAGGCGGATCTTTGGAACAAAGTTGATCGCGTATTCAGCGCCTCGGTAAATTTCCGTGTGACCGGATTGAGCGCCATAACCTTTGACTTCAGTAACCATCATTCCTTTGACGCCCGCGTCCGAGAGCGCTTCGCGGACCTCGTCGAGCTTGAAGGGTTTAATAGTTGCGATGATGAGTTTCATTCTTTCTTCGCTTTCCTGGAGTGAGAATTGCCCGGTGTTGTGGGCACAAAGGCGAGCGCGGCTGGGGGGTTCAAGGATTCCGGGCCTGTTTATGGATCGATCGTACCAAAGTGCCTAATATTTAACCACCATACTAAAATTGCATAATTTTTAGCCGCAATGGAGTTCAGCGGAAAATCGCCTTTGCCCCTCTACAAACGCGTGCAAACCGACTATCTTATGCGCAAGAAAAACAAAAAAGTCAGAGCAGTAATGGCGAACAACGGTAAAAAACGGCCTCCCCTCGTTGCGCCCAAACGAAAGTTCAAGAGGAAGAAAACTGCGCCCAAAACCGGAGTCGCAAGCAATCTGGCTGCGCGGATGACAGGACTGTCAGGCAAAAAGAAGACAGCACCGAAACGGCGCAGAAAGTCCGCCGGAAAAAACCGCAAAGCTGGTGGAGGGAATTGGCTGTTACGCGGCATCCGTTGGCTGTTTTCTGGCCTGTTCCGTCTGATCTGGTGGGTCAGCTTCCGCGTGGCTGTTGTTCTGCTGCTGGTTGTTAGCAGCACGACGACCTATTATTACAGCACGCTTCCTGAAGCATCAGCTTTGATGGATGATCGCAAACGCGGCTCTGTTACCTTGCGCGATCACACTGGCAAAGTTTTTGCCTGGCGCGGGGATCAGTTTGGCGGGCTGGTGGACAGCCAAACCGTTGCACCGCACTTGCGCGAAGCGGTTGTCGCGACGGAAGACAAACGATTTTATCGCCACTTTGGACTATCCCCACGAGGCATCATTGGCGCAATTCGCACCAACATGCGGGAAGGTCGTCACCCTCTGAAGGGCCACGGCGGCTCCACTATTACGCAGCAAGTGGCAAAGCGGGTGTTCTTTTCCGATCTCGGATCGATTGAACGCAAGCTCAAAGAAGTGCCAATGTCGCTTGCGATGGAGATCAAATACACCAAGGACGAAATTCTGACGATCTATATGAACCGGGCTTATCTGGGAGCTGGCAGTCATGGGTTTGAAGCGGCAAGCCAGCGCTACTTCAGCAAATCGTCGTCTGAGGTCAGTGTCCCCGAAGCTGCGATGCTGGCCGGGTTGCTAAAAGCGCCGTCCTCGAATGCGCCGACGCGCAACATGGCACGTGCTCAGGGCCGGGCCAATCTGATTATCGGTTTGATGGAGGATCAGGGATATCTGACTCCGGCGCAGGCCGGGCAAGCCCGCAATAATCCTGCCCAGCTGTCGGCTGTCGCAGCTGCACGGGCAGGCGGATACTTTGCGGACTGGATCATGGAATCCGGACCAGAGTTCATCCTGAAGGAAACCACCGAGGACATTGTAATACGCACGACTTTTGACAAAAGGATTCAGAGGGCAGCAGAAGAAGCCCTGGCGCATATTTTCGAAACCAAAGTCAGTAAATCGTCCAAGGCGCAGGCCGCCATTGTGGTTTTGTCAAAGGATGGTGCGGTGCGGGCAATGGTTGGTGGGCGGAAATCTGCAATAGCAGGGGAGTTTAACCGGGCAACGCAGGCTTTGCGCCAGACCGGTTCTTCCTTCAAACCTTTCGTTTATGCGGCTGCGCTGGAGCAGGGCTATCGCTTTGACAGTGTCGTTGAAGACGCACCGCTGACAATTAATATTCCCGGATCCGGCCCCTGGACGCCAAAAAACTATACCGGGAAATTTCTGGGAGATGTCACGCTTACCGAGGCATTGGCCAAGTCGATTAACACAGTGGCGGTAAGAATTTCTGAGGACGTTGGAAGAGAAAGAGTCCGCGCGCTGGCTGCCGACTTTGGCATCACCGGCAAGCTCGCTGCCGGGCCTGCGCTGGCGCTTGGTGCTTCGGAATCAACCCTGCTGGAAATGACCGGGGCCTATGCCGGCATCCTGAATTCGGGGCGATCGGCACTGCCTTATGGTGTAATCGAACTGACCATACAGGGTGACAGCGCTCCCTTGATTTCAAATGCTGGCGGAACCGGACGGCGCGTTATTGGCGATCATGCGGCCGGGCAGTTGATTCACATGATGAACCAGGTGGTTGAGATTGGTAGCGGCAGGCGGGCGAAGCTCCCGGACCGGCAGGCGGCCGGCAAAACCGGAACCACTCAGGGTGCCCGCGATGCTTGGTTCATCGGCTTCACAGCTGACTATGTCGCCGGTGTCTGGATGGGCTATGACGATAATACCAAACTGAAAGGTACGACCGGCGGGGGTCTGCCTGCAAGTATCTGGCACGAAACTATGGTCAGAGTGCACGATGGTGTTCCGGTTTCAGAGCTGCCGATGTACACACCGCCGCCTTTGGTGATCGAGGAAGAAACCGGGATTTTCGGCCAGAAAAGAAATCCCAACAATCCCTGGCGTCAGGCGCGGGATCAGGTTGAGCAAGATCTGCAAAAACTGGACCGTGAGGCCGAGAATGTGCTTGGCAAGGTGCTTGAAGGTATATTCGGCAAGCGTAAGAAGAAACAGTGACCGGTCGGTTAACCGGCCTTCTTCAGATGTGAAATCAGCTTGTTCAGATCACCACCCCGGCGGTCCAGCATATTGCCTATCTCCTGGCGTTCAAGCGTTAGCATGCTGATGCCCTCGATAATCAGATCAAACATCTTTTTCTTGCCGCTTGCGTCGCTGACCTGCCATTCCACGATGAATGGTGGATCTCCAACAAAAGTGACTTTGGTCGTTACCAGATATCCACGTTTGGTCTTACGGGCGCGGGTCACATCAATTGTGGCACCGATGAATTCGCGGAATCGCTTGCCGTATTTGCGGGACACATACCCCTGAAATGCACTTGTATAGGAACGCATTTGCGCTGGGGTGGCGGTGCGACGGGCAACACCAAGCGAACTGCGCGCAATTACCGGCACATCCGCATAACGTATGAAGATTTTTTCAAAATCCCGGTACATTGAACGCTCGGATTTTCCCGAATTGATTACCGTGAAAATCTCCTTTGAAAGTTGTGAAATCAAACTTTCAGCTTCCGATTTTGTCAGTGCAAAAGCTGCCCGTGGCAGCAAAGGGGTCAGTGCAAAGGCCGCTATTGACGAAAGCAGCGCGCGCCGGTCTCTAAAACTAATCCGCATATGGGTCCTCTAAATCATCAATACTCACGCCACCTTCCAACTTGTATCTGCGGTTCTGCAAATAAATCGACCTCTGGATAGCATAAGAATCTTCTGAGTCGTACAATATACTGTCAACGGTTTCGGCGTAATTGTGCCGGTCGCCGACCTTGTCTACGAAATACAGAGGAACTGTGAATTTGCTGCTGCCTTTTGGAAGCACACGACCAAGGGGATCGAGGAAGAAATCGACAACCATTCCGTAGGCTGCTCGTTCGGTGCTTGGCCCAAAACCGGGCAATTCCACATATTCACCTTCCGGAAATCCAAGAACATACAGTGTTTCGCCAAAATCAGTATCCACATCTTCAACGCCAGCGACGGTGGCAAAGTCATATAGGCCGCCCAACCCGAACACAGTGTTGAAAGAGAACCGGATTGTATTCAGAATCGCTTCTTCAAAATTCAATTGCAATAGGCTGTTAACAATTTCTCCAGGCACCGCGACATGTTCCGAAAGATTACTAAGAGCGCTATCAGCGCCGCCTGGAACCGCTTTACCGTATGCGCCAGCAATGGGCCCCACAAAATTCCGGTCAAAACGCTTGTTGAATTCGTGCATCTTGCGGTTTGCAGCTTCGTTCGGATCGTGAATCTGACCGGGTTCTCCAACGGAACAGGCCACAACCAAAACGCCCGCCCCGCATAGTAGGGAGGCCTTGTGAATTATTTTACAGACAAGGTGTCGCATTTTAGTTTCTAACAAATCAGCCCGATACAGGCGCGAGTCGCGCTTTACTGCCTTAGGCATTTCGCGCAAAGAAGGCCATCAAACAAGGTCATTTTTCACTCAATTGTGGTTTTTTCTCCACAAAGAGGCACTCCAATTTCTTTTAATGGTCAGATAAAAATTCCCCTTAAACAATTGATTGTGTAGATTGCCAAGGATTTAGCAGCTTTCGTCTTCCGGAGCCAATATGGCCTTACAAACTTATTACCCCAAAGGGCTTCGCGAACTGCGTTCAGTTCGCAGCAGAAGCACAGGTTTGTTCCTGTCCGTTGGATTTTTTATTATCCACTCATCGGTTCAAACCCCCCGTCTTCCAGACGGGAGTGCTTAGCACGAAAGAATCGTCTATA
>JAAEUI010000329.1 GCA_024227475.1 Paracoccaceae bacterium
CAGCACCGATGGAGAGATTTCCAATTTTAAAGGCCTCGTTTTGCTCACTACAGATACTTTGAACACAACCATTTTTGAGCGCGCCACGCGGCAGAAGGACCGGCTCAGTTCACCATTCGCAAGGAACTTCAATCCCGACCAATGGCGTGAAGCGATGGAAGGCAATCTCGAAAATGAACGGGATGCCAATTTGTGCCTATCAGCCATTTTTTTCGGCAATCAGGTTTCAACACTAAGGCAGCGCTATCACCACGAACTCTTTCACGGAATTAGCAAGCGCAGCGCCCTAATACTTTCTGTCGGTTCGGCCAATCGCAATTTCTTTGCGTTGAGGGATGAATATCGAAAACGTCGGTCAGGAAAATCTGGTGAGTCTGAAGCTGTTCATTTGATGGAACTTGGGAAATCGAGCGTTGAGAACGCTCCACAATCAGGATTGTCCAGTGACGATGTCGTAACAGCGATTGTTGACACCCTTCCGCATTGGTTCTTTGAAGCAAAAGGCTTAGCTGACTGTCGCGAGCCCATAGATACAGACTTTTTCGATTTGGAGCGCCGGGCTGGGGTGGTGCTTTCGGTGGAAGCTGGCATTCGCGATCTTTGGAACGCGGCATTGTGGGAGGGATGCAGGCTCAAGAAAGAGGGTGATGAAATGCACTTCGGGCCGGTAGATAGAGAGGGTGCCTATTTTTGGTTTGCATGCCAAATGCGATCAGAAGCTGCCGTCATTGGCCCGCTCGCATTGTTTCATGATCTTCCCGAGGAACGGGATGACCTTCAAGAAGTCAAAAGCGTGATCGTCTCCCACCGTCGAAAAGGTCGCTGGAAACTCGCTTTTCGCAAACCCTCCAAAAAGGCATTCAAGCGACTAACCAACACAATAAATGTCTTGGAGAAATCGTATCTGTCCGACTTGCTGAATGAGGAAATTGACGTCGATGGGACTGCGGTTACCTCCCGCGTTCTTGTTCAGGCGCTTTGGTGCCTCGAATTGCTGGGTTCGGCGTTGAACTCAATCAACCGGGCAAAGCACATCAAGAGCTACCGAGACGCCAGCGAACTATCATTGCGCGTACCAAGGTCAGTTTGCGTTCGGGTGTTCAAAGAATGCCTTATGTTGGACGAGACAGTTGCAGAAGCAACCTGCACGCAGTTGACCCTTTACCCTTGCGGACATTTCCACACATCGGGACGATTATCATGGGTTTCACTACACTGCAACTACAGATCAATTGGATCGATTGCATGGGCGGGGTGTCTCACTTCAAAAGCAATACCGGGTAATTCTGGAAGGCCGCTCAAACCTTGATCTTCTCTTGTTCGACTTCCCTAAATACAATTGTAGCATTTGTACTGATATTGCCGACCAGTTCCATATCGCCAGTTCTGAAATCGTTTATGCCTGCGCCAATGACGAATTTCCCTTGCAGACGATTGCCGAAGAAGTTGACTACTGAGGCAGTTGGAACACTCAATGAAATAAAGGGTTCGGGTCCTATTTCCAGGTTAGACCATTTATAGGGATCGAAAGTCGCCAAGAAGCTCTCGTCGGAAACGTCCCTAACTGCCGAGCATGATACCGGAACCAAAGTGGATCGGCGATGTGTATCCATGATGCTCACTAATTGCTCTGTCTTATTGTTGAACAGAATCTTCCTGCCATTCCGTCTCCATGCTTTTCGAATTCGAGCAATAACCTCAAACACCGCAACATTGTCATACCGTGGGTCAGTGTATCGTAAGTTTAGGTCTGTTTTTTCCATAGATGCGTATTCAAACCAACCCTTTAATCCGCCGCGTTCATAGCCTTCGTCGGTTAAGTAGGCTGGTTTACCTGCCCCGGTGGTACTGCCGCTATTGATTTGGCCGTTGACATCCTAAGCCGACACTGTGGGCAAAGCCGGGGAATGAAGGCGCTTACCGCGCTGGTCGTCGATGAACACAGGAAAAGCCACTCGGTAGGGCGAATGCCGTTTCAGGATCTCGAATTTTGCGGCGAGCAGAAAGTTGAAGACGCCGTCAAATACATGCGGCAAAGCCTGAGCGAGCAGATTTCTTTTGACCAACTGGCGTACAAACTGAATACCAGCAGAAGGCAGTTGGACCGGCTTTTTTCAGAAAAGGTGGGGAAGACGCCGGTGCGGCTTTGGCGCGAAATGAGGTTGGAACATTCCCGCTGGCGCTTGGTGAACACGTCCCGCTCCATCACCGAAATCGCTTATGAATGCGGATTCTCGGATTCAGCCCACTTCGTTCGAACGTACAAGCAATTTTACGGAGAAACCCCGTCCAAATACAGAGATTCAAGAAGAAGGCACGCCTTTCCCTAGAGCGTTTCTACATAGACTTGAGACAATTAAATGTAGAAGTCGCCGGTCTATGGTACTGATAACGTGGCAGTTTTGGATTTCACTTGTGATTAGAAGTTAAACCCGAAACATCTCTAGATGTGAGCTTTCAACAGGTTGTCCATTCGATCCTTTTCGAGTTGGTCGGAGTGACCAAGCACCAACCTTGTTGGGAGGGATCGAGGCAATCTTGCGTCCAATGTTGTTCGTCGCCATGAAAAACAGCCTTAAACATCCCTAATTTCCGCGGGGTGTGGGAATGTTAGTGAAAAAACACCCGGCAACCTGCACAAGCTGCGGAGTGGCCGTCCGTTATTCACAAACAAGCCTGCCATTAAACTTAAAGCAGTTGCTTTTGGGCGCGGTTTTGGGCGCGGTCTTGCTAACGGTTGTGGTTTTCTTCACACAGGAACCTTTTGAGGTCAGCACAAGCCCGCTCGCGCAGGTTTTGCGCACACACTTGTCCCCGGAGACCCGATATCGGACGCCACAGACCAATGGGCACACCCGGCCAGTCTGGGTTTTCAGGTCGTCCAACAGATCAAACGTGGGCTCAGTTGATGCATACTTAAGGCCTGAATTCTCTGAGAAACTGGCCAGGGATTTACGGCCTTTGGGGCCCCATTGCCCGTCCGCGGCTCCTGCGTTGCAGCCAACGCGGTTCAATTCCGTCTGGATGGTGCGAATAACCTCTCGCGTCATCACTTGGGGCTTTTCCGGTTCGGCGTTTTCTACAATCAGTGCAATTTCACGCTCGGATTGTTTTGCCGCAGGGGTCTGCGTGTCTGGTTTTGCAGCAGTACCGGGATCTGGTTGCGTGTCGCCACCGCCCAAAAGCAGCTGCTCGAGCCGAATTGCCGCGAGTTTTGTAGTCTCCCCGTCGGGAAATTTCTTAATAAAGTCCAGCAGGATCTTGGGTTCCTTCGTGTCTTTGATAAGTCCCCAGATTTCTTTTTGACGGCTTGCGCTGATGGGGGGTGTTGCCGCCGGTTCTTCCTGTGGCTCGGACTCGGGTAAAGCGGCAACCTTGTTAAAGAAAAACCGGCCAAGCAGCCCTGAGTTGGTCCAGGGGCGTTGTTGCCTGCCAGTTGCTTTGTAAACTCCCGCCCGCACGTCTATCATCATCGTGTTTAGTTCCACACTGGGCCGCTCGATATGGCGCAGCAGGGAAGTGGTGAACGGGCTGTTTCGGCCTGTTCCGTCGAGCGCAATATCGCCCGGGCTGGTGGCAAAGGCGATAAATGGCCCACCTTGCGAAATATTGGGTTGTGCCAGACCGGTGCCAGCACCTGTTGAGCGCCCCACGCTTTCAAACTGCTTGATCAGAGGATTATCCCGGCAGGCGTCCAGAAAAACCAGATTTGTCTCAGTATTTCGCTCCATCTGCCGCAAAATAAGATCCAGCGACACGGTTTCAAATTCGAGATCGTTTTTTTCCTGCAAGAGAGTGTCAACCGGAGCAAGGTAATTCACGCCGTCAACTTGCAATGCGTGTCCTGCATAAAAAAACATTGCAACATCAGCTGACTTCAGGAGGTTATTAAACCGTTTGCGAGCTTGCCGCATCCCGTCAAAACCCAGATCAAGCCCCAGAACAACCTCAAACCCCAAGCGCTCCAGAGCGGCAGCTATGTCGGCAGCGTCGTTTTTGGGATTATCGAGCGGGGTCGTCGAAACATAAGAAGAATTCCCGATAACCAGCGCCACGCGCTTTTCCGCTTGGGCCTGAATCGCAGTGAAACAAACGCACAGCACTGCGACGGCAGTGCCTACAACCAAACACCTGAAATAGTGCAAAGCGTTCATCCGGGCCCCTTTGTTGTGTTCCTCAGTTTCAGGTCAGACAACCCCCGTTGCGGTCTCTATAATATTCGACATCTGGGCAGAGTCAAAACCGCAATGGCTAACCGGGTCGAATTACCGGTCGCTGCGGTCGCCACAATTTGCGAAAATTGCCCTACTTTGCAAATATATTCCCGTTAGTAACCTGGCACGAGTACTTATTGTGATTGAAGCTAGTATCTGCGACCCGGTTACCGCGTTTGGTCTGTACTTTTACCTTACAGCTGCTCCCGCTGGCGACAAAAGATACCCTGAAATCAGTTACCTGGGCAAAATTGATCTTACCGTAAACAAGTAGGGTACTGCCCTTAACCTTAATTTTGGTGATTTCACTACCAGACGCCCCCCATTTTCCGGGTTTAACAATCCTTCCGCCGTCGACTGCGCTGTATTCGTAAATATTTGTTCCTGTCTTGCCGACATAGAATTTGGACGCCCCGAGATTAATCTCTATTCGGTCACATTCAGTGATGCAGGCTGTGACGACCAGTCCTCCGAATATCTGGATGGAGCGCCCTCGCAATCCGTCTGCATTTGCGACTGATGGGATGGCCACAAGATGCACCAACAACAACGCCGCCACCAATACTCTGATTTGGTTAAGCAAAATATCCAAAACTCCTCGTTCTCATTCCATAGAGCGCAGGTTACAGCCAATCCTGCTGCAGATTGATCGCTCACGTCCACCAATAAAATACTGCATTGTCTCGGGCGGTTCAAATTGTCATTGCCGATTCACGTCGCCGATGGCGGTTTCCCCTTGTTAATATGGTCCTCCAGTGCTTCTTTGGTAAACACCCGTAACCCTAAATCTGGTCGATAGCCATGGATTTCACTTACATCCAGCGCGCGCATGAATTCCAGAATTTCTTTTGAAATCACTTGTCCCGGCACCAAAATGGGGAATCCCGGCGGATAGGGGATGATAAAGGAAGCAGAGACAAGGCCGTTGTTTTCTTGTCCGCCTACGGTCTCATCGCCGTACAGATCCAGGTAATCGCAGTTGTTTTCGTTGTAGCTGAGGAAAAACGCCGCCCGCATGTCGCCTTCCGGAGTTGCGTGATCGGCGCGAAACGCGTCATCAAACCGACTGAAGTCCGGCAGCGGCGGCAATTCCTTAGTTAGTTGCTTGATCCGCCGCTCAAATCCGATTTTCTCCATTTTGGAGGCGTCATTCATCCGGTCATCAAGTTCCTGAGCGATCTGGATCAATACTTCGATCAGATAGGCTACCGACGAACGCGTGGTACCAATATTCGTCATGAACAAAACGGTATTTCGCGAGGTTTTGTTTATCTGGATTCCGAATTTATCCATCAATATCTGGGTCTTGAAGGTATCACCGTCCCAGCCGGTTCCCCCTACTGCAATGGTTACCCGGGTGGCGTCCAGCGCAAACTCGTCCAGTGCCCAGCTTTCCCAAATGTCATTCCAGCCCTGCTCGGGATCGTAGTAAGACTTGATACCGCTTTCCCGGTATTCTTCGGGGATCATATCTCCGGCGGTCAGCAGTTTGAAGTACTTGTTCAACAGTGGGTGTGTTGAAATCGTCCTGCGCATCGTCATGGCCGCTTCCACCTGCCGTTGCACAAATTCAAACCCTTCCAGCTCGACCTGCCTGCGCCCGACATCCAGACTGGCGATTATTTGATAGTTCGGCGATGTTGACGTGTGCGTCATGTAAGCTTCGTGAAATGCCTGTTCGACCTCGCCCTTGAAATCCTGATCGCGAACATGGATCATTGAACCCTGCCTCAGGGCTGTCAGGGTTTTATGGGTCGACTGGGTTGAATAGACCCGGACGCGCGCATCAGGTGGCGGGATCAGGCAGGTATTGAGCAGGGCGGCGTCATCCGCTCCCGCAAGTTCTGCCTGCTGTGACTCGTATTTATCAATATGAGCGGCAGTTTTGAGGCGTTTACGCAGAACCTGCGCTGCGTTCATCGCGGTGCGCTGGCGGTAGATCGGGCCAAAGCGGGCAAAGGCAAACCAGGCTTCATCCCAAAGGAACACAAGGTTGGGTTTGATGGCGAGGCATTCCTCCATTACCCGCTCAACGTTATAGACCACCCCGTCAAAGGTGCAGTTGGTCAGCAGCAGCATTCGCACCCGGTCAAGCTTGCCAGCCGCCTTCAGTTGCAACAGTTGATGCTTAATCTCCCGCAGCGGAACCGCGCCATACATCGAGTATTCACTCAAGGGATAGCTGTCCAGATAGACCACCTGCGCACCGGCCAGCACCAGGCCATAGTGGTGGGATTTGTGGCAATCCCGGTCCACCAGAACGATGTCACCGGGTCGAACCAACGCCTGCACAACAATCTTGTTGCATGTCGAGGTGCCGTTCGTGGCAAAAAACGTCTGCTTTGCTCCAAAAGCCCGCGCGGCGTTTTCCTGTGCCTTTTTAATTGGGCCTACCGGTTCCAGCAGGCTGTCCAGCCCGCCAGATGTTGCCGAGGTTTCCGCAAGAAATATATTGGGCCCGTAAAACGCGCCCATATCCTGAATCCAGTGCGATTTGGCGATGGACTTGCCACGACTGATCGGCATGGCATGGAACACGCCGGTCGGCTGTTTGGAAAATTCTTTCAGCGCGGTGAAAAACGGGGTTTTGTAGCGTGATTGCACCCCGCGCATAATGTTCAGG
Organism: Paracoccaceae bacterium; assembly: GCA_024227475.1. Lineage (GTDB taxonomy): Bacteria > Pseudomonadota > Alphaproteobacteria > Rhodobacterales > Rhodobacteraceae > Amylibacter. The sequence continues at coordinate 6,838 of JAAEUI010000329.1, forward strand.
TGCAATTCGTGAAAATCTTCCTGATTGTAAAAAACCCGGCGACACAGACCCAGATCAAGGACTGCAATCGCCTCGGCGGACCTGTCAGTCACCAGATAGGCGTCCAGTTCCGGTCGCACATTTGCGATCATGCGGCACAGTTCGGGCCCGTATTCCGCTGGTTGCAAGGTGTCGATCTCGCGGCTCGTTCCTGACAGGTATCGAGTCAAAATCGGCATTTCATTGTCAGATTTCAGCGTTACGCCAGGGCGCACTACTACCGCCTGAATATTGTGGTTGAACAGGATTGCAATCAATGCGTCTTCAACGCTGGAAACAATGACAGGCTCATAGGTGAACGGGTCCTCCTGGCGCCGCATCCGTTGCATCGAACTGCGCAGCCAGCGTTCCTGATGATCCGTCACGTCATCAACGATCAGAACCTCAAAGTATGGTTTTGTTAACGCTCGCGCCTCAGGAGACAACAGCGCCTCGTCTTCCAGATCCTCGGCGTCAGTGGTTTCGCTGTCCAGTGGTATGGTTCTGCGCCGGTAGGCCCCTGAGGTAAGCGCCCGGACAATTCGCTGAACCACAATGGCAAGGTCTGCATAGTTGTGGTGCTCAAACTGGCGTCGTAGATGATCAAATGCCGCGATGCCAGGAAAGGCCCAATAAGTCTCAATCGGTGCCAGGGATTCAAGCAGATCCTTGACCCGCTCTTTCAGTACATCCGGACCCGCAGCAGAGTTGCTTGTATCCAACGCGTCGGTTGCTTCGCGCAAGTCACTCCACCGATCGGAACGGAGTTGGATTGCGCTGTAATAGTCGTTCATAGTTTGCATAAACAGCACTCTTTCCGATAACGGCGAGACTGCCAACAGCTAATAGCGCGCGACAACATAGAATTGGGTGAGTTTGGCAGATTCGAGTTTCACTTCAGATCACAAATGACACTCCAAACCTCTGTGCTATCAGCATCATAGATCAGCGATTTCTACATTTACTTGTCCAAAGTAAATGCAGAAACCCCTTAGTTGATCTGAACCGATGCCCGATCAAAAGTTGCGATATCGGTCGAGCCGTCGTCATAAATTACCCTGACAGTAACGCTGTTGATCGACTGCAATTCGTAAGTGCCGTAAATTACCTGATCATCCCCTAAGGCATTGGGGTTTGCCGAGTTCTCATCGCAGGTACCAAGCGGCCATTGCATGTCCGCCGCATCAGAGTTTATCGAATAGTGGATTTCGCTCAGGCCACAGCGCCAGGACAGAAGGTGAGTGAAATACAGCAAGTCCTGCCCATTATATTCCCGCACAGCAATCCAGTTGCCTTTGGTGGCCCCGAGAATAGGCTTGATCTGAGCCGCATCCACGAATTTCTGCGCTGTGGCGGGAAGCGCGCTACCGCACGCCAAAGCCAGTGCTATCGCTGCGTTCAACACGTTTTTTTTCATAGCATATCCCTGTTTGTTTCCCGCCAAGCATTTCATTTTATTCCGGCAAAGTCTATGTTTCCGGAAAAATGGGCGGAAACACACCTGTGACAGGCGAATTCAACGTATTTGCAATAGTGCAGGGCGGGCGGTTGCAGTTTGAGGCGATCCTGTTCGTGGCCACGTTCCTGCACAAAAACCCTTCTTTCAAAGGACGGTTGATTTTGGGCGAGCCTCAGCCCGGCGAACGCTGGGACAGCGATCCGCGGATCAGTGACCCCGAAGTGCGGCGTCTGTTGCTGGACATGGGTGCCGAAATCATGCCGTTTTCAAATCCGGCCTTTGGCAGCCGCTATCCCAATGGCAATAAGATTGTCGGCCTGACGGCGCTACCCGAAGGTGAACCGTTTGTCTTTTTTGACACCGACACGGTTTTTGCCGGGCGGATAAATGCGGTGCCGTTTGATTTTCACCGCCCCTCTGCTTCGATGAAACGAGAGGCGACATGGCCGGAGGTGGAACTGTACGGGCCGGGGTATAGCGAGATGTGGCGCTCGCTCTATGACAAATTCGAGCTGGATTTTGAGAGCTCCCTGGATAAGAGCCAACCAGATGAATACTGGCGGCGCTATCTCTATTTCAACGCGGGCTGGTTCTTTTACAAAGACCCCGGCGAGTTCGCCACCTGGTTTTTGCATTACGCCACTGAAATTGAACGCGAACCGCCCTGGCAGATCGAGACCCAGGAACTGGACCCCTGGCTCGATCAGGTGGCGCTGCCCTTGGTGATCCACAAGCTTGGCGGAGGCAGGGACATCATCCCGCCAGGATTGCTGGACGGTGAGGTGAGTTGCCACTACCGCTACTTGCCGCTTTTGTACGCGCGGGAAAGCGATGCGGTGGTGGAGGTGCTGGAAAAGGCGGTAGCACCGAACCCGATCAAGAAGGTGCTGAAGAAATACGAACCGGCCCGGCGTCTGATTTATCAGGGCAAGGGGCAGGAACTGCGGGCGATGTTTGACCGGGAGAACCTGCCGCGGAAAGAAAAGGCGCTCAGACAGCAGATCAAGAAGGCAAGGATGTGGTGGCGGTAAAACCTTACCTGCGGGGAAGGTTTGTTGTTTATTAACAATGTATTAATGGAAAGATTTCAACATGTCAGTGGCTTGGAAACGCAAATGGGTGGTTGCATTGCTGCACTATGCGCAACTGACTGTTAACCCTTCCCCCGCGACTGCTTCTCGACAATCCCGCTGACGCCTTCACGGCGGCGTAACTCATCCAGCACGTCTTTGAATTTCACGTCGCGCGATGACAGCATAATGAACATGTGAAAAATCACATCAGCCGCCTCTTCGGTCAGGTTTTTCCGATCACCCTTCGTCGCCGCAATGATCGCCTCGATCGCCTCTTCGCCGAATTTCTCGGCGCATTTTTCCGGGCCGCGGGCGAACAGTTTGGCGGCGTAGGATTTTTTCTCGTCCTCGCCCTTGCGCGATTCAATGGTGCGCGCCAGACGGGTTAATACGTTTGCCATTACTCAGAGCCTCACTGGTATTCCTGCTTGTGCCATGTGTTTCTTGGCTTGCTTAATGGTGTAATCGCCGAAATGGAAGATTGATGCGGCAAGAACGGCGCTGGCGTGGCCGATCCGCACCCCGTCGACAAGGTGGTCCAGCGTTCCGACCCCTCCTGAGGCGATGACCGGGATGTGCACGGCGTCGGCAATGGCGCGGGTAAGCGGCAGGTTGAAGCCCGCACGGGTGCCATCGCGGTCCATGCTGGTGAGCAGGATTTCCCCCGCACCCTTGGCCTCCATCAGCAGGGCGAATTCCACGGCGTCAATGCCGGTGGGTTTGCTGCCGCCGTGGGTGAATATCTCCCATTTGCCTGGGGAGGTGGTTTTGGCGTCGATGGCGACGACGATGCACTGGCTGCCAAAGCGGTTGGCGCTATCGGCAACAACGTCCGGGTTGGCTACGGCGGCGGAGTTGAACGAGACCTTGTCGGCCCCGGCCAAGAGCAGGTTGCGCACATCGTCCGGCGCGCGCACGCCACCGCCTATGGTTAGCGGCATGAAACACTGCTCGGCTGTGCGCCGGGCGACGTCATACATAGTACCGCGGTTTTCGATCGTGGCGGCAATGTCGAGGAAGCAGAGCTCATCAGCCCCCGCGGCGTCGTAGGCCTTGGCGGATTCGACTGGATCGCCGGCGTCGATCAGATCGACGAAGTTGACGCCTTTGACGACGCGGCCGTCTTTGACGTCAAGACAGGGGATGATGCGGGTTTTGAGCATGTTTGTGCTTTGCCTTGCAGGGTGGCGCTTCTATGCCAAGAAACGTCGGGCTGGGCAATGGCTTGCTGGGCGGAGTTCAGGCCGCCTTTTTCCTCAGGTTCAGGACAAACTCGATGGCAAGGGTGATGACGGCCAGGGGAATGCAGATGAGGACAAAGATCATTGCCGCACCTTTTATCGCGGGTGCCATGGTGTTGAAGAGATCGGCCACGCCACCCCCCCCGACGCAGGCCGAGTAAGATTTCATCAGGTGGCCGTCGCATGCCAGCATCGGCACTGTCACCACCGCCACCAGAACCACCGCCACAAGCCCGCCCCAGAACATGAATGCGCGCGGCAGGGGGTTTTTCAGGTCCCGGGCACTGACCACGGCGACGACGGCTGGCATGCAGAAAAAGAAAGAAAGCAGAAGGTCGTTGAGCATGTGATACCCGGAAAGGAGACGGTTAAGCCTAGAATAGCGCGAGCGCCTCTGGCAGGTCAATCGCGCCATCATAGAGTGCGCGGCCCGAAATCGCGCCGTTAAGCGGGGCACCGCAATCGCGAAGGGCGATGAGATCGTCCAGCGAGCTGACCCCACCCGAAGCAATCACCGGGATGCTGACCGCATTTGCCAGCGCCGCCGTGGCCGCCACGTTCGGCCCCTGCATGGCGCCGTCGCGGTTGATGTCGGTGTAGATGATGGCGGCAACGCCGGCGTCTTCGAATTGCCGGGCCAAAGTGGCGACTTCCACGTCGGTTTCCTCGGCCCAACCGCGTGTAGACACCATGCCGTTGCGCGCGTCGATACCCACGGCGACATGGCCTGGGAAGGCGGCGGCGGCCTGGCGCACCAGATCGGGGTTTTCAACTGCGACTGTGCCAAGAATGACCCGTTGCAGGCCTTTGGTGAGCCAGCCTTCGATGGTCGCCATATCGCGGATGCCGCCGCCGAGCTGTGCCGGGACATTGACCGTTTTCAGGATCGCCTCAACCGGCGCAGCGTTCACCGGCTCCCCGGCAAAAGCTCCGTTCAGATCCACCAGATGCAGCCATTCGCAGCCCTGATCGACAAACGCCTGCGCCTGGGCTGCCGGATCGTCGTTAAACACGGTCGCCTGATCCATTTCGCCCTTGTAGAGCCTTACGCAGTTGCCGTCTTTGAGGTCGATAGCGGGGTAGAGGATCATGGGAATCGTCCGATGTTAGCGTTTGGCCTGCTCTAGCGTGATGGGCGGGGGATTGCAAAGCGGCGGTATGACCCAACGTATGGCTTGACGGTTTTTGGCATGGCGCGCAGGATGTTTCCCGACAAAAGGGAGAAAAAAATGAAACGGATTTTACTTGCAGGCGCGATTGCGTTGTTGCCTGTGGCTGGGTTTGCTGACGATGTGTTTGGAACGTGGAAAACCACACCGGATGATAATAACAACTTTGGCCATATCAAAGTCGCTGCTTGCGGCTCCAAGATTTGTGGCACTCTGGTTAAGGCATTCGGCGATGATGGCAACGAAATCGAGTCCGAAAATGTCGGTAAAAAAATCATCTGGGACATGAAGGCAGACGGCGATGGCTATTATTCCGGTGGTAAGGTCTGGTCACCTGACCGCGACAAAACCTATAAATCGAAGATGCGTCTGACCGGCAACCAACTTGGCATCAAAGGTTGTGTACTGGGAATTTGCCGGGATGGTGGCAAGTGGACCCGGGTGAAATAGTGCAAGATTAATTAATTGTGTTGTCATCCCCGCGCAAGCGGGGACCTCCCTCGGACTCGTACGACACAGCAAGAGGTCCCCGCTTGCGCGGGGATGACAGGCCGTGTTAAGGCCGCCACCGCAAGAAATTCCCGATCAGCCGCAGGCCCGTTGCCTGGCTCTTTTCGGGGTGGAACTGGGTGCCGATGATGTTGTCGCGCCCAACCGCAGCGGTGATCGGGCCGCCGTAATCGACCTCGGCCAGCAGATCGTCCGGGTTTTCGGGTTTCAGATGATAGGAATGCACGAAATAGACGTGATCGCCCGCGTTGACACCGTCAAAAACCGGGTGCTTGGGGCGTGAGGTCAGCTCGTTCCAACCCATATGCGGGATTTTCAGGGCGGGGTCGTTTGGGTTCAGCTTCACCACTTCGCCCGGTATCCAGCCAAAGCCGACGTGATCGCCGTGTTCGCGCCCGACTGTGGCCATCATCTGCATGCCAACGCAGATGCCTAGAAACGGCTTGCCCGCCTTCACCTGCTCCTCAATCGCGCCAAACAGCCCGTCGATGGCGCCAAGTTCGCGGCGACAGTCGGCAAAGGCTCCAACACCGGGCAAAACTATGCGATCCGCCCTGCGTACAACGTCCGGGTCCGGTGTGACCACGATCCCACCGGCGTCCAGCTCCGTTGCCATGCGCTGAAAACTCTTCTCAGCAGAGCGCAGATTGCCCGAATTGTAATCGACAATCGCCGTGATCATTCCGACAGGGTGCCTTTGGTCGAGGGAATTGCGTCAGCCTTTCGCGGGTCGGTTTCCAGCGCGGTGCGCAGCGCCTGCGCCACGGCTTTGAACGCGGCCTCGACGATGTGGTGGCTGTTGAAACCATCAAGCGCCTCGACATGAAGGGTAAGCCCGGCCTGCATGGCGAATGCGGTGAAAAATTCGCGTACCAGTTCCGTGTCAAACGCGCCGATTTTGGCGGTCGGAACGTCAACCTTCCACACCAGACAGGGGCGGCCGGAAATATCGAGGGCCGCACGCACCAGCGCGTCGTCCATGGGCAGCAGGCAGGAGCCGTAGCGCCTGATGCCGCGTTTGTCGCCAACGGCCTTGGCCAAGGCTTTGCCAAGCGCAATGCCAACGTCCTCAACCGTGTGGTGGTCGTCGATATGCAAGTCACCTTTGGCGCGCACTGTCATGTCTATCAGCGCGTGGCGCGACAGCTGATCCAGCATGTGATCGAAGAACCCAACGCCGGTCTGATTGTCATAAACCCCGGTGCCGTCGAGATTGATCTCTACGCTGACGTTGGTTTCCGCGGTTTCGCGTTTGATTGTCGCAGTACGCATCTTGTCGCCTCGGTATGTATCGCAGGACTTATAGGCCGCGGGGCCGGGTGTTCCAAGGCCTGGATACGAAAACAATCGCAACTGTGGCAACGCGTTGCTGTTCTGATGGTACGGCGGTTTGAAAGGCCTATTGCCCGACACTTTCATACGGAGTGAACCCAGGGCTGACATCGGGGCCGGGGCGACCAGGCGGCAGCAGGAGAGCGTCGCCGTAATCGCTTGCAATTTAATGAGGTTTTGCGCAGTATCTTTCCGACTAGCTTATAAGAAAAAAATGATAGAAAACCTGAGATCATTAGCGGTATTGGCCGCCGTTGTCGAAGAGGGTTCATTTCGGGCCGCAGGCGCCAAGCTTGGCCTGTCTCCATCCGTCGTTTCCCACCACATTTCGAATTTGGAACAGAGGCTGGATTGCGCCATTCTGTTTCGCACGTCCCGCAAGCTGAAGCTGACGCAAAAAGGGGCCATATTACATCAATCTGCGCGCGAAATGGTTGCCGCAGTCACAAATGGGCTGGATGCGATCCAGGCTTCAGATGGTCAGCCCTGTGGGACCTTGCGTGTGGCGGTTCCGCAAGTGGTGTTGGGGGACATATTTACCCAGATACTGCAGGATTACATGTCTGCGCACCCGAAGGTGAATATCGAAATTTCGCTGACATCACGGCCGATTCATCCGGTAAACGACGGATACGACCTGGCGATTTCGAGTGTTTTTCCAGCGGAGAATTCGGTCGAGAACCAGTTGCTGATGTTCACTGAAATCGACCTGTTCGCAGCGCCTGATTTGGCCAGGAAACTTGCGGAAACTTCGTTCGAAGAAATTTCCCAACAGATGCCGCTGATCTTGTCGCCCGGTTTTAGCGGGCAAGATTGGCGAAACCTATTTGTTTCGGCAAGTGCGAAAGGGCCTTCAAAGTTGAGGTTTCGGTTCCAGTGTGATGACCTTTCGCTGGCGCATTCGCTGTGTGCAGCAGGTAAGGGCCTTGCGGTTTTACCCTGTAGTCGGGTCGATGACGATTTGAAGACTGGTCGTCTGACGAAAGTTCTGCCCGATTTGCAGTTGGAACCGTTGCGGTTTTATGCGGTTTGGCCACGTGCTGCGCGCGCGACTTCGTTAACCCGTCGCTTTTTGGATCACATCCTTCATGACATAGGCCAGCAGAGCGACCACCGATTAGTAACAAAGCCGGATAGACAATCATCAGGATCGGGACAAAACCCTTGCCCATAACCCAGCACCGGGCTTAATGGAGCTATGGTAGAGTCTCCGGGAAAACTGTCTCTTTGGGCGATAGAGATTTTTGTTGCGACAGTCGAGGAAGGCTCGGTTTCGCTGGCGGCAAAGCGGCTGGGGTCCAGTGTTTCATCGGTTTCCCAGCAACTGACCAATCTTGAAGCCGCGCTTGGTGCAACTTTGCTGGATCGCGCCAAACGTCCGCAGCAAGTGACAAGTGCAGGAGCACTATTCCTGCGCCGGGCCCAAACCATCCTCTCAGAGGCCAATCAGGCCAAGGCTGAACTGGCGGTATTCAATTTCAGCCAGATGACCCGCCTGCGCCTTGGCATGATCGACGATTTTGACGCGGATGTTACACCGGCGCTCATGACAAAACTGGCGAAAGACCTGAAAGGGTGCCAGTTTTTGCTTGAATCAGGCAGCAGCTATGCGCTGGCCGATGGCTTGGAATCCCGCTCGATGGATGTGATTGTCGCGGCAGACCTCGACATCACCGCCAAATGGATGGAAGTGCACCCGCTTCTGGCTGACCCCTTTGTTCTGGCCGTGCCCAAGGGGCTTATTTCAGCTGATACCCCGGTTTTGGATCAGTTGTTCAAACAGCCGTTCATTCGCTATTCGTCGCGCCAGATGATGGGGCGCCAGATCGAAGCACATCTGGCCCGGCAACGGATCAACCTGCCCAACCGCTTTGAGTTTGACAGCTACCACGCCATTCTGTCGATGGTGGCCAACGGCGCGGGCTGGACGGTGACAACTCCACTTGGATACATGCGGGCGCAACGGTTTCACGAGGCGGTTGATATGGTGCCGCTTCCATTCAAAGCGTTGTCGCGCAACATTTCCCTGATTGCCAGAAAAGACGCGCTGGAGAGGATTCCCGAAGATATCGCAAGAGGTTTACGCCCGATGATTTCGGAAATGCTTGTGGAGCCGTGTATAGCGGATTTCCCCTGGCTGGCAGAGAAATTACGGGTGCTGTGACCGGTTGGAGAGTTTCCACATTAACCTAAGACAAGTTGATGTGGAAATCGCCGGTCTATGATACTGATAACGTTGACGTTTCGAGTTTCGTTTGTGAGTCAAACGAAACTCGAAACTCTCTAAGCTGCTTTTGCCCGTTTGGCGCGCTCAACGCAGCTCAGAATGGCAATGCCGATCTCTTCGACTTCATCGAGTGTAAGGGCAGCAGGAAGGCGCACATCACAAGCGCGCATCAACATGGCGCGGGTTTTAAGAAGGTCAGGGATTTCGTCGAGGAACTTCCAATTCCAAAACGCCCTGGCATTGCCGTCGTGCAGGCCAAAAATGCTCAGCCCCAGCCCGAAATCCGCAGCGTATTTCATGAGTGCTTCGGCCTCGCTGTCGCTAAAACCCGCAAGATTGAACTGAATGCTGTCAGGCGCACGATTTTCGGCAGGTAAAGCTGCTGGAACTTCGATGTGCGCATGGGTGCTCAGCAATGCTGCCAGATGATCATGATTACGCAGTCCGTCCTCAGCCCGGCGGGGAACTTCGGCCAGTTGCGGGCGAATGACCGCAGCCGAAAGATTGCTCATCCGCGTATTATAAAGGGGCAAGGTATTTTGGTATGTCCTGAACAGGTCGGTCTCGCAATTGTGTTTTTGCCAGTTGTTTTCATACGCGCCGGACATGATCACCGCGCGCGCGATAATATCCTCGTCATCGGTTATCAGGATGCCGCCTTCGCCGCCGTTTACCAGCTTGTATGACTGAAAACTGAAGCAGCCAACTTTGCCAAGGGTTCCGATTTTCCTTCCGCGCCATGTAGTCCCCAGCGAGTGTGCGGCGTCTTCGATCACCGGGATGCTTTTGGCGTCGCAGAGGTGCATGATCCTGTCCATGTCCGAGGTATGCCCGCGCATGTGAGATATAATCACCGCCTTGATTTCGTCTGTGAGTTTGGCTTCAAAATCCGACATATCCAGCCGGTAGTTGGACCCGACCTCGACCAGCACCGGCTTGCAATTGGCATGGACTACGGCAGAGGGGACGGCGGCAAAGGTAAAGCCGGGGATCAGAACTTTGACGTTGGAGGGCAAATCGAGTGCTCGCAGGGAAAGGAACAGCGCCGCCGAACAAGAGGCAACTGCCAGCGCAAATTTGGCACCCATCATTTGCGCAAATTCCTGTTCAAGAAGCGTGACCGGAGCGTCGGATTCTGCCGTGTAGCGAAACAAGTCGCCCGATTGCAGCAGATCGTTCAGCGCGTCGTGTGCGGCCTGTGGAATGGGTTCTGCCTGATGGAGGTTTTTCATTGCCCTGCCTTTGTTAACATTTTCTGAAACTTAGTTTCGGAAAATCAGTAACAGAGATTGAGCTGGAATTCCAGCGGCGATAATGAGTCCGGCAACATACAGCCATTCAGTCAAGTAATATATTGAATTTGTGCCGAATTTCGCGATCCATTTGTAGGGTGAGGTAGCTGGGAAGATGCGTGTTCAAAATTTCCCTGGCCTGGTCATTTGCGCGACTCCACATATCACGAGCACCCCCATCTGCCCAGGATTGTGGATTCTGACGGTCTGCCAGCAGGGGATAAAAGTAATCGCGTTGCATCGCATCAATGGTTTGCTGACCACCCAGAAAATGCCCATCTCCAAGGATGGTTGTGCAAATAGCGTCAAAACCTAGGGTGTCGGGGTTGACTTCGATACCGCGAATGGCGCGGTAAACATGGCTGAGCATTTCATTGTCGATGACGAAGGCCTCAAACGAAACGCCCAGAAGCGAAGCCATCATGCCCGAGCTTTCATAGACCATGTTGCCGCCGGCCAGCCCGGCGGCCAGCGCGGTAATTCCCTTTTCTATCCCCATCTGCGCATCAACAGCTTTTGAGTCAGACATGGAGGCGCTGACCCCGGAAGGCAGCCCCAGCCAGTTTGAAATCTGCGCGCTCGCTGCGTTCATTAATGCGGTTTCTCCGCCAGCCCCGGAGAAAGCTCCGGTACGCAGATCAATGACAAGTGGCCAGTTCGAAAACACCATGGGGAATCCGGGTTCAAACACGTTGACCATGATCAGGGACGCCAGTGTTTCAGCCAGGGAACTGGCCAGAAAGCCAGCAGGCGCAGCCGGGGCGGTGGCCCCGGACTGGGCGGCGGTAATGCAGGATAGGGGAACTCCCATGTCGATACATTCAAGCGCGACGTCAACCGCATCGGCTCCGTACTTCATGGGTGAGATAACCGGGCTGATATGAGCAACGCACCAGGGCCGTTTTGCAAATTCCCCGGCACCGCCAGCGACCAGATCAAACATCTGAACGACGGGCGCAACATTTTCGGCAACACAAAAAGATGTCGCGACCGGCTTTGTTGTTCCGCGCAACAGCGCATAGGCCGTGTTGATATCCAGATCGAGGCTGTCCTCAATCTCGGTGGCGACGCAGCAGCGTGTGAACCAGCTCACATTTGGCAGCGTGTCCTGCAACCGGGTGAAGTCGTAAAGATCCCGCAGGGTTGAGGGGCGGTAGAGGCCGGTGTCGATATCCAGTGTTTGCACCGCCGCACCGCCGGTGCCGAAATGCACCTTGTCGCCGCCCACCTGAATTGTCCGCGAAGGATCCCGGCCGTGCAGGGTGATGGTATTGGCAGCACCGGCGATGATTTTTTTCACCATTTCTGCCGGAAAACAAAGGCGTCCGTGGGTGTTGTGGCCGGCACCCTTTTGCAGGCAACGGCGTTCCAGAACTTCCGGCACATCGCCCATGCCCAACTCTGCCAGCAATCTCAGAGCCGTATCAAATATCGCCTGGATCTCACCGTTGTTCAGCGGCTTGTACTGCCCGCCTGACTGCCCCGGCGGAGCCGGGTTAACCTCGAGTTCGGTTGCAGCGCGTTTTGCCACTCTTGCCTTGCGTCCACCTGATTTTCGCGTCTGTCGGGTCATTGTTGCACCTGTCCTGCCTCTTTAAATGGCCCGAGCCCGTCGGGGGCGCAAACCTTATGCACCCGGTTCGGTTTTTCAGGAGGCGCCCATCCAATTTTTGTAAAACATGCCGTCACGCAAATCCCATTTGATGGGTGCAAGAAACACATTTAGCGCCCGTCACGGTCTCCTTGGATTGATTGCTACCAGTCGGACCGACTTGCGGCGAGCGAAATTTGCCGCTTTAGTCGCTTCATGTGTGGACGCTTTGCCCTGACTCTTCCAACCGATGCTGTTGCTGGCTGGTTTGATGCCGTAAAGATAAAAGCGTCGTGGGACCTTCCGCGCTATAATATCTGCCCGACCATGACCATTCCGGTTGCCGTGAATTACGAGGACGAAAGGCAGCTTGTGCCAATGCGGTGGGGGTTTATTCCGCGCTGGTACAAGAGTCCGTCCGATGGCCCGATGCTGATCAATGCACGGTCCGAGACAATTGCTGAAAAACCTGCCTTTCGCAGCGCCGTGCAATCCCGGCGTTGCCTGATCCCTGCGGACGGATTCTATGAATGGCACCGGGAAAAAGGGAAGGGTAAGGAGCCCTGGTATATTCACCCCAGTAACGCCGACCTGATGGCATTTGCCGGGATTTGGCAGGTCTGGAACGGGCCAGAGGGGCAGCGCGAAGTGACTTGTGCAATCGTAACAACCCAAGCGGGCGTTGACCTGGCAGAGGTGCATCACCGCGAACCGGTGGCGATAATGCCTGATGACTTTGGATTGTGGCTCGGCGAAGAGGGGAAAGGTGCGGCTGTGTTGATGAAGGCAGCAGACAAGCGGTATTACGCGCGTCACAGAGTATCACCGGCGGTCAATTCGGCCCGGCAGGACGTGCCGGGACTGATCGAGCCCCTTTGAGCAAATACCTGCAATCAGGTTGTGGTTATGATGACTACCGGTGATCTGATCTTGACTGGCCACACAACGGCGCGGGGCTTGATGAGGCTTTTTTTCGCTGATTGGAGATTGCGCAAAGCTCCGACCCTGCGAATTCTTGGTGGCAATCCGACGTTTAGTTGATCATATAGCAGTTGATCCCAATCCTTTTTAGAAAGCACCAGGCCATGTTTGCACGCGAAGACATTCAGTATGAGGCGATTCCGCTACCTGACTTTCACAATATGGATGATGCGGAAATGCAGAAAGCCGCAAAGGAATTTCTTGCGTTTATGCAAAAGCGCCACTCGGTTCGGGATTTTTCAGACCGGGATGTGCCACAGGAAATCATCGAAAGCTGTATCAGAACCGCCGGGTCAGCCCCCAGCGGAGCCAATCACCAGCCCTGGCACTTTGTTGCTATCCGGAACCCGGAATACAAACACCGGATCAGGCTTGCCGCAGAAGAAGAGGAGCGGAAATTCTATGCCGGTGGTGCCGGGGATGAGTGGCTGAAGGCTCTCGAACCCATAGGGACC
>JAAEUI010000330.1 GCA_024227475.1 Paracoccaceae bacterium
AAAATGAACCGCCCATCGGGGCTTAAGGTTCATGTTTCTGGAGAGTATGGTCATGCAATACGATACTGGCAAACATTGCGTGTTTTATCACCGCTATCATCTCGTGTGGTCGACGAAATATCGCTTCAAGGTATTGCGTGGAGATGTTCGCCTGCGGGTGCGGGAGATCATCCGGCAGGTCTGTGGCGAAAACGGCGTCACTATCATCAACGGTGTTGTGTCCAGCGATCACGTTCACATGTTCGTTTCGATCCCACCGAAACTTTCGGTGAGCGACTTCATGCGCAAGGTCAAAGGACGCTCTTCCCACAAGGTGCAGCGCCAGTTCCCGCAGTTGAAGAAGCGCTACTGGGGCCGACACTTTTGGGGCAGAGGCTACTTTTCGACCACCAATGGCGCCATCACAGAAGACATCGTACTTCAGTACCTGGAAAGGCACATCCAAAATCCTACCGGCGCAAGCCGGTAGTGGTTTAGTTCGGCTCGCGGCTATTCCAACGCTGCGCGTTGGGCCTCCGCAAGGGCGGCCTGACCGGCCGGCTCGCTCCTCGCTCGCTTGGCGTCAATTAAAGTCCTGCGC
>JAAEUI010000331.1 GCA_024227475.1 Paracoccaceae bacterium
CCGATCTACCCGACCGCAGCGCGGGTCTTTCCAAAAGTGCGCGGCCGATAAAATCCTTGGTGTCAGATACCAGACCGGCCATCCCGAGATCAGCCGGAGTACGCCTTCCATCGATCTCTGTTCCAACAGACAGGTGTCCTTTCTCAATGCGCAGAACGTCGAGTGCTTCCAATCCGTATGGCGTAACATTCCAGTCTTTGCCTTTGGTCATGACTCGGTTGAACAGCGCTTCCGCGTAGCCCGCAGGTACGTTGATCTCGTAGCTCATCTCACCCGAAAAGCTGACCGAGAACACCCTAGCCGGCAGGTTGCCGCCGAGTGTTCCCGCTCGCACGGCTGCAAACGGAAATGCATCGCGTTCAGTCGCAAAGTCAGGTTTCAGAGCCTGCAAAAGGCGGCGGGCGTCAGGTCCTGCGATAGCCAACGAGGCCCAGTGATCGGTGACAGAGGTCAGCGTCACATCCAGATCTGGCCAGTCGATCTGGGCACATTTCTGCAGGTGCCGCCAAACCGAACTTGCATTCGCCGTGGTCGCCGTCACCAAAAAATGATCATTTGACAGACAGGAGATGGTGCCGTCGTCGAACACCAGACCATCCTCTCGCAGCATCAACCCGTAACGCAGGCGCCCCCGGCGGATCTTAGCGAAGTTGTTGCAATAAAGCCGGGACAGAAACAAAAGCGCGTCTTTGCCACGCACGTCGATTTTAGCCAGTGTCGACATGTCGACGCATCCGACCCCGGTGCGGACGGCCCGAACCTCACGGTTTATCGCCGTCGCCATGTCTTCTCCGTCACGTGGGAAGTAGCGGGAGTAAAGCCAGTCGCCCGATGTCTGGAAGATACAGCCGATCTCTTCGAACGCACGCTGGAATGGTGTCCGGCGCACTGGGGTCATATTTTGCCCTGTGTCGGCGCCAACCAGCGCACCGATGGATACCGGGGACCAGGCCGGGCGAAGAGTTGTGTAACCGATGTTGGCCGCAGGTTTCCCGGATACTTCGGCCAGCGCCAGGATACCGTTGGTCCAGCTGGTTTTGCCCTGATCGGTGCCCATGCCAAGCGTTGTATACCGTTTGGCAAGTTCCACGTCGCGGTAGCCTTCCTTTACCGCATTCGCAATGTCACTGCGTGTGATGTCGTTCTGAAGATCGACAAAGGCTTTCCCCGGGCCACCGGCAATTCCTTCAAGCGGCGCGGCCTTTGGCCAAGGCAGGTTGGCAGGGGCAAGAGAATGCAGACCCAACTCACCCAATACCTGTTCTGCCACCGCCCGTCCTTCGATGGCGGCGGTATCGCGGTTGAAAGTTCCGCGCGCGCCTCCCGCGGGCAGGATGTAGGGGTGATTACCCAGCGGGATCAGGCTGACCAGATCATTGTCGAACCCAAGCTGCTGCCCGGTATGGGCGAAGATGTGTGCTGCCGCAGTCCATCCGGCCGAGACGCACAACAGATCGCAGGAAAACTGCTGACGGCGGCCACCGGCACGATAGACCGTAAGGCCCGAAATCCGTTTGGTACCGCTGGTTTTCAGGATGGTATCCCCTTTGCCCAGAACCCCAGCTATCTCAATTCCCGCTATACGTAAGGCTGCTTCAGTATCGGATCGTTCGACCGGATCCGATATTGCAACGACCGCACGCTGGCCCAGCTTGACCCCGAAACGGCGAATAAAGGTACGTGCCGACCCGGCCAGCATGATGCCGGGCCGGTCATTTCCTGGAAAGACCAGTGGACGTTCGACGGCACCAGTTGCCAAAACTATTCGTTGGGCGCGAATTTTCCAGAATATTTCTTTGACCGCCTTGCCGGGCTGTGACTGAACAGCGAGTACCAGACCATGGTCGTAGCTGCCAAACGCAAGGGTGCTCAGGAGCACCCGGACGCCGGGACAGGCGGCAAGTTTCTCCGTGGCGTTGTTGATGAATTCAGACGCAGAAGGGTCGGTCAATGCCAGCAGCGATCCGCCAGCTAGGCTGTTTTGATCCAGCAACACCACTGAGGCGCCGCCACGCGCTGCGGTGACTGCCGCCGAAAGACCCGCCGGTCCGGCGCCAACCACCAGAATGTCGGTGTGCAGCGTTCGCTTGTCATACAGTCCGGGATCGGTGGACGGATCAACACGGCCATGGCCCGCTAATCGGCGGATGGCTTTTTCATAAATGGAAGACCAGCCAGATTTAGGCCATTTGAATGTCTTGTAGTAAAACCCAGCTCCCATGAGCCTGGCACCTATCTGCAAGGCAGCGCCCAGGTCGTGCGACAACCCTGGCCAATGGTTTTGGCTCACTGCAGACAGACCATTGCGTAGAAGAACTTCGGTCGCTTTCAGGTTTGGCGTGCTGCCCGAGCCGTCCTCGATTGTGACCAGCGCGTTCGGCTCTTCGATTCCAGCAGAAAAAATACCGCGTGGTCGGTGGTATTTGACCGACCTTGCTACCAAATGCACGCCATTGGCCAGAAGCGCAGAAGCCAATGTGTCGCCCTCATAGCCGTTCAGTTCCGCACCGTTGAACGTGAAATTCAACGGATGACTGCGATCGATCAGACCACCTGTCGGAAGGCGAAAGAGCTGGGTCATGGGCCTGCCCTGGCCGTGAAGTCATGAGAATTCTGGTCGCGGCACAGGACGATCCATCGTTCACATCCGGCATCGTGATACCAAAGCTCGCTGACAAGAGTCGATTTGGATGACTTGAAATGCACGGCCCGGTGCCAGTCCTTAGTAGTCGATCCGCCATTCATTTCCGGCCATTGCGAAACCGGCCCCCCATAGGTGAATTCCGTTTCGTCTCGTGGACCGCAATTGGGGCAGGGAATTAGCAGCATTTGCCCGTCCCTAATGAAGCCAAGGATACGGACCGATGCCAGCATCGTCGATGAGCGCCCCGGCTTCGAATCTATCCAGCGCGAAGGGAGCGATCAGGTCCGGCATCCGGCCGGTTGCCAGCAGAGCCGCCATCTCATGTCCGACTGCAGGTGTTGCTTTGAACCCTGCGTATCCCCAGCCGGTGTTGATCTTCAGGCCTTTGATGGGCGTGTCCCCGACAATGGCATTGCCATCCATCGCGATGTCTGCCGTTCCTGACCAGTGACGCATCAGACGCAACCGGCTGAGAAACGGAAACATCTGTGTCGCACGGGCTAAAACATCCTCGATCCGGGCAAAAGACCCGCGCCGAGCCGTCGACACATAGCCATCAGTGGCACCGCCAAGAACGAATTCGCCTTTAGTGGTCTGACTGATGTAGCAGAGCCCGGCATTGTAATTAACTACAGCGTCCAGAGTGGGCTTCACGGGCTCGGTTACAAAGGCCTGAACGTTGATCGGCATGACCGGCAGGTCGATGCTTGCCAGTTTGGCAACGTCAACCGAAGCACCTGCAACCGAGATCACCGCCTGATCGCACGTTATGTTACCGCGGGGTGTCTGCACGCCGCGCAATCTTCCTTCGCGAATGTCAAAACCGGTGACGGGGCAATTCTGAAAAACGTGGACACCTGCCTCAATTGCCTTTCGGGCGAACCCCCAAGCGACCGCATCGTGGCGTACCACGCCGCCGGCTTCCTGGACCAGCGCACCGCAAACCGGATACCGGGCATCAGCACCTACTGACAATTGCGGCACACGGTTCTGCAGATCCGGCAAGCCAAGGATCGACGCATCGGCGCCGCCAAGCCTCATCGCATTGGCCCTTAGTGTGAAATGTTCCAGTTCGCCGTCCGAATGTGCCAGATCGATATAGCCGCGCGGCGCGTACATCAGGTTGAAATTCAGCTCTTGTGACAAGTCGGCCCAAAGCTGCAGGGCATGGTTCTTTAGCCCGAAGCTGGCATTCAACAAATAGTCAGATCGAACAATCGTTGTATTGCGCGCCGTATTACCACCGCCAATCCAACCGGCTTCAAATACTGCAACGTTTGTCACATGGTGCTTACTGGCAAGATAATACGCAGTCGCCAACCCGTGACCGCCGCCGCCCACCACAACGATATCGTAGGATCTTGCCATTCCTGGTTCTGTCAGAATGCTTGCCCAATCTTCCGAACCGCAAACGGCACGCCGCAGTAAGGACAATCCGGAATAGTGCATCAATCGCTCCGACATTGGCGAGAAAACTGTGATCACAGTTAGACCACCAAAGCGCTTTTCTGCAAGAAAAAAAGTACGATTGAACTGTGATTACAATTCGGTGATAGATATAGTTATCGAGAGTTAGCCTGGAAGAAGGGGGCAGACCATGATTCCTCATCCGACGCGCGAGAACATCCAACAGGGTGCCAAAAATCTGTTGCTGAACTGCGCTCATGCCAGATCAGGTGAGAAAATACTGATTGTCGGTGAAGTTGCTGAAAATACCTACTTTGAACCCAAACTTTGCAAAGACGTGGCCGACGCCGCCGAATTGCTTGGCATGAAGCCGGAGATCCTGATGGTCGCACCCGGATCCGACGCCGACCATTTTCCGGCCAGCGTGACTGAAGGCATGCAGCGATCGGACCGCACGATATTCCTCTCGCGGCTTGGTGACCAGGTTCGCTTTTCAAACGAACAGGCCAAAAAGCGCACTGTGATGTCCTATACTGTAACGCGCAAACACCTGGCAGCACCGTTTGGAACGGCTGATTTCGATACCCTCGGAAAGGTGCACGACCTGCTTGTAGACTTGATCAGGAACTCGCAGAGCTACCGCATTACAGCGGATTGCGGCACCGATCTGTCCTGCCGGATAAACCCCGACGCGTCAAAGGCCATCACAGAATTTGCAGTCGAGCTGTTCCCGGTGATGATTTTTCCGCCGGTGCATTTTCATCAGACCAACGGCATTTTTGTTATCAGTCACTTCACGACTTCCACGTCAACACGCGCCTATGAAGGAAGTGTCGTCATCGTTGACGAAGCCGTGCGTGTGACGGTCAAAAATGCCCGGATGGTTGGTTTTGATGGGCCCGAGGCGCTGGTTTCGCGGCTGAAAACCCAGTTCGAAACCGCAGCCGCACTGACTGGCGGAGATCCCTATCTGCTCAATTCCTGGCATACCGGTATCAACCCGAACACGTTCTTTGAAGGTGATCCACTGGATGACCTGGAGTACTGGGGCGTGATCAGCTACGGGTCGCCCCGGTACACGCATCTGCACGCTTGCGGTCACAACCCCGGCGATGTTGCGTTTCATCTGATGGATGCAACCATTAGTTTTGATGGAACCCCATTGTGGGACCGGGGACGGTTTGTGTTTCTGGACCGGCCGGAGGTGAAGGCTGTGATTGGTAAGGATCAGAAGGAATTCTTCAATTCTGCGCTGGCCCACAGCATCGGTTTGTAGATCGGCTGCTGTATGACAAATCAAGACCAAGATAAGCCGATAGCCTGGATTCAGGTGGTATCAGAGACAGACGCGACCGGCGACCTGGCGCAGGCCTATTCTGCAGTCAGGGGAAAAGACGGCAAGGTCGAGAATCTTTATCTCGCCATGTCGCAAACACCGGCGGCAATTGGACCGGCGGACCGGCATTACCGGGCCTTGCTGCACAATCCCGATTCTCCGCTGGAACCGTGGCTGGCCGAATACCTTGCCACTTTTGTCGCAATTCTGTGCGGGTCAGACTATGCGGCGCGCAATCACGGGGAGAATTTTCGCCACTTTCTTTCTGACGATGAACGCGCGGGGGAAATGCTTGCCGCTGCGCGAGACAACACTTGGCGCGAAACCCTTGAGGGGACAAAACTGCGCGCGGCTGTGCGCTATGCGTGGAAACTGAGCGTAGCACCTGAAAGAATTTCGCAAGACGATATTCAGGAGCTGCGCAAGGCCGGGTTTTGCGAAAAGGGTATTTCGTATATCGTTCAGATCGTTGCGTCGTTCGCTTACTGGGCGCGGATGATCAATGGGCTGGGCATCGCTGTTGGCGATACAGTCGGTCTGGCCGGAAAGCACGCTGACTAGAACACATACTCGGGAACGCTATCAAATTTGTGAGGGTTCACGCAGTGGTTTTTGGCCAGATTTGGGTGTAGCCTGAGGTCAGCACAGTAGGGATGGGCTTATAGCGTTTCAATATTATCTTGAGACAAGTTGATGTGGAAATCGCCGGTCTATAGTGCTGATAATGTTGAAGTTTCGAGTTTCATTTGTGATTCAAACAAAACTCGAAACTCTCTAGTTGGAGAACGAGGAAATGAACGCGACTGAGGAGAGTGATTACAGCGATGCGGTCATCGGCAGCATCGAAATGGTCTACGGCAAGAATTTCCTTTCGCCCGGGGGGCCTGAGGAAGTGGCGCGGATCGTCGATGGACTGACCATCGAGGGTGAATTGGTGCTCGATTTGGGGTGCGGTCTTGGCGGTGGTTCGCTGGCCCTCGCCGGTGATCTCGGCGCCGCGAAGGTGATTTCCATCGACGTGGACCCGGACATGGTCGCGCGGACCGCCCGGGCTGCGGACGCCTTGGGGCTGGCCGGCAAGATCGAGCCACGCAACGTGGAACCGGGCCCTATCCCTTATCCCGACGACACGTTCGATCTGGTCTTCTCGAAGGACGTGATCGCCCACGTCCCGGACAAGGCAGCGTTCTATGCGGAAATCTTCCGAGTGCTGAAGCCGGGCGGCGCCTTCGCCGGCAGTGACTGGCACAAGGCTGCCAAAGACCACTCCCAGGCCTTCGAGGACTGGGCCGGGCAGCTTCGCGATAGCGGGCTTTGGTTCGAGTTCACACCGGTGGAAGGACACCGCGACCTCATGGTGGCGGCTGGGTTCCAGGATATCTCCATTGTCGACCGGCGCGTCGCCATCAGCGAAGGAGAGAAGAGCCTGGTCCGGATTCGTGATACCTCACGTGATGCGCTGATCGCCCTGATGGGCGAGGACGGTCTGGCCGGCCTGGAGTTCCGCACCGAAGCGCGGCTCTGCGCCCTCCGGGCAGGTGATCTTCAGCACTGCCGTTTGCGGGCACGCAAGCCGGGTTGATCGCTACGGCTGGTCTGCGAACAGACGGCCCGCCGGGGTGGAACTCGTGACTGCCCCTTGATGCAGCTTGGGCCGACATTGCGTAGGTGCTTCGGGGCACAAAAAGAGTGTATTTGGCCATGATCAGGCTGCGTCCAGCAAAGACAGGGTCTTCTCCTTCAGTCGTTTGCGGAAATCGCTGGAATCACTTTGCTGCCAATCCTCGAGCGACTCGCGCCGGAACAGGTTTGGCATCCAAAACTCGGTTTCAAAACGATCCATGGTGTGGGGGTCGGTCAGAAAGGTGTTCTCGGGTGCCGCGCGCGCGATCACCTCTTTGGCTATGGTTGCCTCGGACACTTCAATCCCGGCGGCAAAGGTAGATGCCATCGCTGCAAGTTCATCGCAGGCTACAAGGAATTCCATGGAACCGGTGCGGCCACTCGACAGCATGCCAAGATTGTGGGTCAGCGAAGTGCTTGCCAGCGACGTGGCCAGCAACCCGGCACTAGCTTCGGCCTGCGCCTGCGGGCCAATGTCGTGCGCGTCGGTGCAGCCGCTGCCAACCCAGCACGGAATACCAATATGGGCGAACACGTCGGCGGCCCCAAGACCGGCAAGCGCATATTCGGGGGATCCGATTGCCATATCGGCACGACGCATGTCCATGGGCATCACCGAAGAGCCTGACATAACCGGCGCACCTGGCTGGACGATTTGCGACAGGACGATCCCAGACAGCGATTCCGCAGTGGCCTGGGCAATCGCCCCGGCCAAAGACAGCGGGCAGGACATACCGGGAAAAATTGCCGGATAGCACACGACCGGAAGCCCCAACCGCGCCGCCATGATCAGGCGCTGACACGCCTCTCTGCCCAGCTTCAAGGGTGAAACCGGTCCGATAAGGTCAAGCCCAATGGGTTTGTCCGCCAGATTGTCCATCCCACCGACGCAGTTTGCCATGGTTTCCCAGATTGCCTGAACGCTGTGCTCGTCGTGCCCGGTAAAAAAAATCGGTTTTTGCGTGGTTTCCAACAAGGCGCGGGCGCATTCCAAAGCTTCTCTTTCAGCCGGAACGTCGCTGGGGTAGCCCAGAGATGAGGCGAAATCAATATACGGCAGCGCCTGTTGCATGCGTCCGTGGTCACGGATGTCAGACAAAAGGCACGGCCTGTAAGTGTCGGTTCTTGGATCAAGAACGTTTACGCAGTTGACGCCGGTTCCAAAGCGCGGAACCGATTCTGACGTTGTCAGGGCCAAACCGCCGTCTTGACGGTAAAACGCGATTTCTGCGGGAATTTTTTCAAGGCTCTTGCACACGAGATCAGGCGGGTAGTACACGCGTCCGCTGTCAGCGCGGCATCCAGCTGACACCAAAAGCGAAACCGCCTCGGGATCGGAGACCTCGATTCCGCAATCGCCAAGGACATCCAGCACAGCAGTAAAAATCCTGTCACTGCCGTCTGCGTCGATTACCGGCAGCGATGTTTTTCTGGCCGGGCGGCGAACGGACTGCTGCCGGATGCTGCCTGCAGGCAGGGCCTTTCGGCTCCGGCGTTTAGGGGTGCTCATTCTCCACTTCCGGACAGAACGGAGCCGTTTGTCCGACGGCTCCGGCCGTGCTTATTTGAAGTCACGAGATCAGGCGTCGATCCAAGCTGTTCGCTGTCCTTGGTAGAAACCGATAGGGCCGGAACCGTGAGGTGTAATGCCTTGCACTTCTGTTCGCGCGGCATCGACATAATTGCGGAATCCCAAGGTCACGTGTCCGCCATTGTCATGCAACATCAGTTGCATTTCGTCATACATTTCCTTGCGCTTGGCGAAGTCGATTGTACCTCGGGCTTCCACCATAAGTTTGTCGAAACTTTCGTTATTCCACTTGGTTTCGTTGTAAGACGCCTCGGACTGGAAGGCGATCGCCAAAATCAGATCGGGAACTGGGCGCGCGTCCCAGCCGGACACACATATAGGCTTCTGGATCCAGACCTGCGACCAATAGCTGTCGGCGGGTGGGTTGATGACATTCAGATCGATCCCGGCGGCCTTGGCACTTTGTTGCAGATGCTGTGCTGCAGCTAGCCCGCCGCTGCCCGGGACGTCCGAACCATAGAAATCAATCGGCGCGTTTTCCAGTCCGGCCTTCTTGATATGGAAATTCGCCTTGTCCGGATCATAGACCCGCTGCGGAATTTCAGCATTGTAGTAGGGGTCAATCGGGGCGATAGGGTGGTCGTTTCCTATGGAGCCGAGCCCTTTAAGGACATTGTCGCGAATACCTTCGCGGTCGACCGCGTGCTTGATCGCAAGTCGGACGTCGTTGTTGTTTGTGGGCTCGCGATCAACCATAAGCGCCAGATTCAGGAACGCACCGCTAGGTGCATTGATCAACTGGGTGGCGCCGCTGTTCTCGATCAGCCGCAACGCCTTTTGGTCAAGTTGCAGAAGAACATTGATATCGCCAGCGATCAGAGCGTTGATCCGCGCCGTCGGGTCGCCGATCCCGATGTATTCCAATTCATCCACGTAAGGACCATCATCGCCCCAGTAGTTGTCGTTGCGCTCAAACACATAGCGAGTGCCGGGTGTGAACTCGACGACTTTGAATGGGCCGGTTCCCGCCGGTTGCCCCGTAAAATCCTCCATACCTGCTTTGGTAACGTGAACGCGCGTGTCAGTCAGCACCATTGGAAAATCGGCGTTCGGGGCCACCAAATTGAAGCGAACCTGGTGTTCGGACAATTTATCGATCGACTGGATCTGGCCCATGTAAGCCTTGGCGGGTGATTCTGATCCTTCGATGGTGTGCCGACTCATCGAATAGATGACATCATCAGCGCCGAATTTTGACCCGTCATGAAATTCAACATCGGTGCGCAAATCGAAAACCCATTGTTGTGCCGTACTATTGGCTTCCCAATGGGTCGCAAGCCAAGGAATAGGTTGCAGGTCCGGCCCGCGGTTTACCAGACTGTCGTGAACGGAGTAGCCCATCTGAATATTTGGCGTGCTGTAATACTTTGTGGGATCGAGGCTATCCTGCGCTTGTGCGGCATTGATGCCAATAACCAGCCGCCCGCCTTTCTTGGGCGTCGCCGCAGTGGCGCGCTTGGCAACGAGGCTGCTGATCAAAGTCGCGGATGCACCGACCGCAGCCATGGAACCCATAAATTTCCGCCGCGAAATCCTGTTTCTTATATATTGTTGATACAAGTAGTCGTTAAGCTGTTTGTCAGACATTTTGGGTCCTCCGCGGTTGGAATGTAGCGACAAAAATATTCACTTCTTCCAAGCTTCTAGTCAGGGTTCGAAGCGATGCGTCGTCTTTTGCCGCCCAACTGTGATCACACATTGGCGTGGATATCAAGAAAAAAACAGTTGCCTGCATATCCCGCCAAGCGGTTTCATCTCAGTTGGCCCCGGGTGCAGTGCGCCATGAA
The DNA here is from genome assembly GCA_024227475.1 of Paracoccaceae bacterium. Classification (GTDB taxonomy): domain Bacteria; phylum Pseudomonadota; class Alphaproteobacteria; order Rhodobacterales; family Rhodobacteraceae; genus Amylibacter. The sequence goes on from JAAEUI010000331.1 coordinate 10,389, forward strand.
AAAGGCTGCGGGTTCTCCAGCGGCGCACTCGAGAGGCCGAGCGCCTGGCTACTGGAATTGACCTCACAGGTTGATCCATTCGCATGCAATAAGGAACATATTTAATGCTCCGTTCCTAAGAATTGGCAAATGGTAGGCCCGTACAAAAAAAGGGAAGGTTGGAAAATCAACTTTTATTCTCGTTGGGAACGACATGCGAGTGCCGTTGAGAAGACAGTGCATTTTGTGGGCTTGGATTTTTGTATGGCAGAACGTCAATATTTCCTTGCGTAAACAGAAAGACTGTGATCACACTTTCCAATACCGGAAAGTTGAATGGGAGACGGATGAGCCTTCTGGAAATCCTTGCCAAACGGCTGATAATCGGGGTTGCGACCTTACTGTTTGTTTCGGTTCTGGTTTTCGCTGGAACCGAGATTCTCCCGGGTGACGTAGCGCATGCAATTTTGGGCCAGGGCGCAACTCCCGAGCTTGTCGCTCAGATTCGTGACCGGTTGGGTCTCAACGATCCTCTGCATGTGCGCTATTTCGTGTGGCTTACCAATTTTGTGCAAGGCGAACTTGGGACTTCGCTGGCAAACGGTGCCGACATCATAGTCGAAATCGAACGAAGGGGTCGGAACACGGCGATTTTGGCGGTTACAACGGCAGTCATTGCAGTGCCACTGGCAGTAACATTGGGGCTGGTAGCGGCAACCCGACCCGGAGGGATCATAGACCGCATCATTACCTCAATATCGTTGGCGTTGATTTCATTTCCTGACTTTCTTGTGGCGGTCGTTCTGGTCACAGTTTTCGCCATCAAACTGCAATGGTTACCCGCGATCGCTTCGATTCGTCCTTCCTATGAATTTGCAGACTGGGTGCGGGTGCTGATTTTGCCCGTAACCGCCCTTTCCTTTACCATCCTGGCCCATATGGTGCGAATGACGCGCTCCGCGGTTCTGAGCGTGCTGTCGAGCCCGGCTATCGAAATGGCTATTCTGAAAGGCGTGCCGCGGCGCCGGTTGCTGTTGCGGCATGCCTTGCCAAACGCATTTGGCCCGATCATCAACGTGGTGGCGCTGAACCTTGCCTATCTGATCAGCGGTGTCGTCGTCATCGAAACGCTTTTCAATTTCCCTGGCCTTGGCCGATTCATGGTCGAAGCCGTCACCAATCGCGATGTCCCGATCGTTCAGGCCTGCGCGATGATTTTCTGCTCGATCTACGTCCTTTTGAATATGGCTGCCGACATTCTGTCCATCATTGCCAATCCACGAGTGAGATATAAGAAATGACGCCGGAAGCGACAGGTTGGCGCGCGTCACTGCGCGACGCAATTTCGGACCTGACACCCGGGGCGGCTATCTGTGTGCTGTTTCTGATATTCGTGGCTGTTGTGGGGCTATTCGCCTCTTGGATCGCGCCCTATGACGAAGGCACAATCCTGACCAACGAAAGCTTCCTGCCCGCGAGTTCCGAGATGTGGCTAGGCAGCGACTATCTGGGGCGCGACGTACTGTCACGACTGATCTTCGGCGTGCGGGTTACCTTGTTTCTGGCGGTGATAATCACGATGCTGTCTTTCACTGCCGGGGTGGGTTTTGGATTTGCCGCAGCAGCGTTCGGCGGGAACGTGGACATGATCGTAAGCCGTTTCAATGACGCTATGCTGTCATTCCCGGCTCTGATGCTGGCGCTTATCGTCATCAACGCATTGGGCAGTTCGTTTGCAGTGCTCATTATCACCATCGCCTTTATCGACATGACACGGGTCTTCCGGGTGGCGCGGGCGCTGGCGGTCAATATCATGGTGCTTGATTATGTTGAGGCCGCCGTAGTTCGCGGTGAAGGCAAGAGTTGGATCATCTGGCACGAAGTCCTGCCCAATACCCTGACACCGCTGGCAGCTGAATTTGGCATTCGCTTTACCTATGCAATTCTTTTCGTATCGGCATTGTCTTTCCTGGGGCTTGGGGTGCAGCCACCACAGTCGGACCTGGGAGTGATGGTGCGCGAGAACATGCAGTCGATCCTCTACGGCGAATATACAGCAATCTATCCCGCGCTGGGAATTGCGGCGATTGCGATATCGATGAATGTTTTCGTCGACTGGATGTTGCAGCGTTCAAGCGCCAAACTGCCGGATGAAATCTGATGCCTGAACCGCTACTGAGAATTCGTAATATGGATGTTACGGTGCGTGACAAGAAGGGCAGTGAACACAAGATCGTCGAAGACATTTCCTTCGAGGTCCAGCCGGGTGAAGTGATTGCACTTATCGGTGAATCCGGGTCCGGCAAGACAACGATATCGTTGGCTTGCATGGGCTATAGCCGTCCTGGATGTTATCTGACCCGCGGGTCGGTGCATCTGGGTGATGAAAGCGTATTGGAAAAATCGCTTTCCGATCTGCAAAAATTGCGCGGTCAAGGCATCACTTATGTAGCGCAATCAGCCGCCGCGTCCTTCAATGGTGCAATGAAAATAGGCGATCAGGTGACCGAGATTCCTGTCATCACGGGTTCCATGAGCAAGCATCAGGCGCAAGCCAAGGCGACGGAATTATACAAAGCGCTGGAACTACCGAACCCCGAAGAAATAGGGTCGCGCTACCCACACCAGGTTTCGGGAGGGCAGTTGCAGCGTTTGATGGCAGCCATGGCCATGATCAGTGACCCGAAGCTTTTGATCCTCGACGAACCGACAACTGCTTTGGATGTGACGACTCAGATTGAGGTTCTGCATTCGTTCAAGAAACTGATCCACGACAACAAGATGGCCGCGATATATGTCACCCATGACCTGTCGTTGGTGGCGCAGATAGCCGACCATATTCTGGTGCTGAAAGACGGGAAAATGGTGGAATATGGCGCCACCAAACAGATTATCAGCGACCCACAACACGACTACACCAAAGCACTGATGGCTGCTGCCCATGTTATGCCAGAAGAGATTCACGCACCCCTTACTATCACTTCACGTCAGCCGCTTTTACGGGTCGAGAATGTGACGGCTGGCTATGGTCCGCGAAGGGATGTCATCGCGCTGCGGGATATTGATCTGACCATCGAAGCCGGGGAAACGGTGGGCGTGATCGGAGAATCCGGATCCGGCAAGACAACTCTGGGCCGGGTAATTTCTGGCCTGATGCGGCCTTCATCGGGCGCCGTTTACCTGGACGGGAATCAGCTCAAACCCACCGTCGCCGAAAGACCGCGGGAAGAACTGCGTCAGATCCAGTTCGCCTTTCAGATGGCCGATGTTGCGCTCAACCCCCGCCAGCGTCTTGGCAAGATCCTGAGCCGCCCGATGCGTTTTTATCGTGGGTTGTCCCATCGCGAAGCAAACCGAGAGGTTGCCCGACTGTTGGAGCGCGTCGATCTTCCGACCGAGTTCATAAACCGGTTTCCGCCCGAATTGTCGGGTGGCCAACGGCAGCGTGTCAACCTCGCCAGAGCCCTGGCGGCAGAGCCCAAACTGATTATCTGCGACGAGATCACCTCGGCGCTTGACACGATTGTCGCCGAGCAGATCCTCGACCTCCTGGAAAGCCTGCAGGACGAGCTTGGCATCAGCTACATGTTCATCACACACGATATCGCGACTGTTTCCAAAATTTCAGAACGGATCGCAGTGATGCGGCACGGTCGGATCGTGCAGCAAGGCCCTGTGAACGAGGTCCTGACGCCGCCCTGCCACGAATACACACAACTTCTGCTCAACTCGGTGCCGGAGATGCGCACCGACTGGTTGGAAGGGGCGGTCGTGGAACGCCGCGAGTTGATAAGGGCACTCGATGGAATATCGAAATGACGGCGCCGTGACGGGAGAACCTTTGATTAATTCAACCGCACGGGTGGTGGTGATCGGGGGCGGGGTCGTCGGGTGTTCGGTCCTCTACCACCTTGCAAAGAACGGCTGGACCGACGTGGTTCTGCTGGAAAGGCAAGAGTTGACCTCGGGCTCCAGCTGGCATGCGGCGGGCGGGTTATTCTCGATCACTCGTCCCAACGTGGCCGCGGAGATGCACCGCTACACATTCCAGATCTACAAGGAACTGGAAATTGAATGCGGACAATCGTGCGGCTTTCATTTCACCGGTGGCCTGAACATCTGCCGGACCCAGGACGAGATCGACAGCAATGCGATCATGCAAAGCGCCTGTCGGCGGCTGGGGATCGAAAGCCATTTCATTTCCCTCGACGAAGTTAAGGAACGGGCGCCGGTTCTTGATACCGCCCATATGGTCGGCGCGCTCTGGGAAGAAGAAGGCGGCCATGTCGATCCGGCCTCGGCAACGCAGGCCTTTGCCGCTGCCGCCCGCCAGCTTGGCGCCACAATCCATCGGCACACGCCGGTTATCGCCACCAACCAGTGCACAGACGGCAGCTGGGACGTGGTGACCAAGGGCGGGACGATTCATGCTGAATACGTGGTGAATGCCTCCGGTCTCTGGGGCCGCGAAGTGGCACGGCTTGCCGGGATTGAGTTGCCCCTGATGCCGGTCGAACACCATTATCTGGTGACCGAAAATATCGGGCTCATCGAAAACCTCGGCTTCGAACTGCCGCAGATCAATGACAACGAAACCGGATGCTACGCGCGGCAGGAAGGCATGGGGCTTTTGCTTGGTGCTTACGAAGACACCTGCGTTCACTGGGCCAAGAGCGGCACGCCGCCGGATTTCGGGCACGAGCTTTTGCCCGACGATCTGTCTCGGATGGAATGGAACTTCGAGAAATCCGTGGAAATTATACCCTGCCTGGCTAAGGCTGGTGTAAAGCGGGTGATCAACGGGCCAATGATTTTCTCTCCCGATCTCAGCCCGTTGATAGGTCCGCACCCGGCGCGCAGAAACTATTTCTGTGCCAATGGCGTGATGGCCGGCTTCAACCAGGGTGCCGGGATCGGGCGGGTGCTGTCGGAATGGATCATTCAGGGCGAACCAGAGCTTGATATCTTCCACTGGGATGTCGCCCGGTTTGGCGATTGGGCAAGCCCGGCCTATACCGAAGCCACCACCCACTATTTCTACGAAAACCGGTCTGAAAAGGTATTTCCCTACCAGGAGTTCGAGGCAGGCCGCCCGATCCATGAACCGCAGGTCTATGACCGTCTGGCCGAGGCAGGGGGCGTTTTCGGTTCCTCGTTCGCCAGCGAACATCCCAATTGGTTCGCCGCCGCGCCTTGCCAATCCGATAGCCTGACCTACCGCCAGCCCAACTGGTGGGGACCGGTCGCCGACGAAGGTAAGCGCATTCGAAACGAACTGGGCCTGATGGAGTTTTCCACCATGGCCAAGTTTGAAATCTCAGGCCCTTCGGCCGAGACCTGGCTGAACTATGTTATGGCCAACCGGATGCCAAAACTAGGCCGCATGGTTCTGACGCCGATGTTGTCGGACAAAGGGCGCGTCATCGGCGATTTTTCCGTCGCGCGAATGGAAGAAGACCGGTTCATGGTGCTGGGCGCCGACTATATGCAGCTGAGCTTCATGCGCCATTTCAACCGGTTCCTGCCGCGTGACGGTGTAAGCCTGCGCAACTTGTCACCGGATCTGGCCGGCCTGCACATCTGCGGTCCCAACGCACAGGCGCTGATGTCCCGGCTGGCGGCAGGTGACATGGATACCACTAATTTCCGGTTCATGTCGGCGGGTACGATAAGCCTGGCTGGTATCGAGGACGTGATGGTCTTTCGCGTCTCTTTCACCGGTGAGTGCGGGTATGAGATGTATTTGCCGAAGGACCGGCAGCTTGCCCTTTTTGACAGGCTTCGGGCCGAGGGCGCGGGTCTGGGGCTTGGCCTCGTTGGCACACGCAGCCTGATGCATACAAGACTGGAAAAGAGCTTTCCTGCCTGGGGGCTGGAGCTTTCGCCAGACTACACCGCACAGGACTGCAACGTGATGGCGCATGTGAAACCGGACAAAGGTGACTTTGTCGGTCGCGAGGCTGTGCTCAACTATGGGCCGCCGCGGGAAAACTCCGCCACATTCACGGTCGATGCCGGTGATTGCGCGATCTGGGGAGACGAGGCGATATTTCTTGACGGCGAGCCGGTAGGCTATGTTTCTTCCGGCGGCTGGGGGCCCGAGGTCAATGAGCATATCGCGCTTGGTTATCTGCGCCCCGATGCCTACCACGCGGGCGGAACCTACGCGGTCGAGATACTGGGCGATTTGCACGCGGCAGAACTGCAGGTCAAACCTCTCTATGATCCGACCGGGAGCAGAATGCGCGCGTAAAAGGAGGCTGAAATGATTGTGACCGGAGGCCATCCCTATCAGGGCTACAGCGTTGGCATCCTGATGTTCGACGGAGTCAGATATCCGATGATGTCAGGTGATGTCGGCAACGCGACGTCCTATTCATTCCCGGTTCTGATCCGGGTGGTGGACGGTCTGTTCGACAACCCCTATCCGCCTCTGACGAACCCTGACGGCAGCTATACCGACGAGGTGAAGATATGCATCGACGCGGCACGGCAGATGGAAAAAGACGGGGTGCGAGCCCTGGCAATGTGCTGCGGTTTTTTCTCGCTGATACAACCGGTCATCGCCGCTCATGTAGATATTCCGGTTATAACCTCTCCGATTATGATGATCCCGATCATCCACCAAATGCTGAAACCGTATCAGTCCGTGGTTGTTGTCAACGCATCCGGCGAATTGCTGTCCAATGAGTTTTTCACGGCCGTTGGCGCCAATCTGAACGACAGGATCACGGTGGCAGGGCTGGAGAATTGCGGAACGTTCAATTCGTTTTGTATGGGCGGCACGTCGACCAGCTATGAGACCGACGACCTGCGCGATGAAATCATAGAAGCCATCCGCGCAGCGCAAGTGAGGAACCCAAAGGCAGGGGCCGTGTTACTTGAATGCACGTCGCTGCCCCCCTTTGCACTGGACGTCCGCGAGGCAACAGGTTTGCCCGTATTCGACTTTGTCGCCTGTGTCGAGTGGATGCACCGGGCAGTAGTTCCAAAGCAATACGATGGGTACATCTAGAAGAACAGGGATAGGCATGATCAAACCGCAAACAACACAAACGGCGGATCGCATTAATCCGCGAGGAAACCTGGGCAGGCGCTGTGCCGAAAGAAATGTCACCTCTATGCCTTTTCAAGGAAAACATCCATGTCCAGACGCAACCGACCCGACCGCAAAGCCCGTACTGCGGGAACAAAACAACGCCCGTTCGCCAGGGTGCGAAACCGGTACCCCCCCATGGAAATACTCTCGGCTGATCAGGTCGAGGCAATTCATCGTGCGAGCCTGAAAATTCTGCGGGACATGGGCCTGCGGGTCGATTGCCGGACTTCCCTGCGACTGCTGAAAGGCGCCGGCGCGGATGTCGATTTCGATACACGGCAGGTTCGCTTTGCCCCGGAGCTGGTCAAAGAACTGATTGCCGGAGCGCCATCAAAATTCGAAGTTCACGCACGCAATCCTGAGAAATCGATCGTGATCGGCGGCGATGAGCTGGTGTTTGCAACGACTTGCGGGCCGCCTTTCGTTTCCGATATCGACTTTGGGCGGCGCGACGGAACTTTGGAAGACATGCGGAACTTCGTCAAATTGGTCGGTGCGCTGAACGTCTTTCATGTCGAAGGCGGAAGCGGGCTCGAGCCGATGGACCTGCCGCCGGAAACTCGTCACCTTGATATGATGATGGCCCAGATTACGCTGACCGACAAAGCCTGGGCGCCGAATTGGCTGAATTCAACGTCCCGGGCGCGTGATTGCATCGAAATGGCCAAGATCGCGCTGCAAACTGACGATGATGGCCTGCGCGCACGGCCCGGCATCATTGGCGGAGTTAACACCAACTCGCCTCGCTTGCTGGACGAAAGTCAGGCGGAAGGGCTGGTTGAATTTGCCCGTGCCGGGCAACCAATATACGTTGCTCCGTTTACGCTTGCCGGTGCAATGAGCCCAGCGACGGTGGCGGGAGCCGTAGTTTTGCAAAACGCCGAGGCTTTGGCCGGTATCATTTTGGGACAGGCCGCTTGCCGTGGCGCACCCGTTTTCTATGGCAGCTTTGCAATAACTGTCGATATGAAGACCGGCTCGCCCTCGTTCGGGACACCGGAATATGCGCAGGCTGTGATCATGTCCGGTCAGATGGCGCGCCTGTACGGATTGCCGATACGGTCCTCGGTGACGACCTCGTCATCCTGTGTCGATGCGCAGGCAACCTATGAATCCAGCCTGTCGATTGAGGCGTGCGTGCAGGGGCACGTAAACCTGATCAAACACGCCGGCTGGTTGGAAGGAGGGCTGACGTGCTCGTTCGAAAAGCTGATCCTCGATGCGGAAATGCTCCAAATGCACGCTGCATTTCTGGAAGAGGTAGATGTAACCGACGACGCTTTCGGGCTTGATGCTATAGCAGAAGTTGGTGTTGGAGGGCATTTTTTTGGCACACAACACACGCTGGATCGCTACGAGGATGCGTTTTATGCGCCGCTTCTGTCAGACTGGCGAAACTATGAAAACTGGCGCGACGACGGATCGAAGACCGCGACCCAGCGGGCCAACGAAATCTGGAAGCAGTTGCTTCGAGAATACGAAAAACCACCGATCGACCCGGGCGTTGAGGAAGAGCTTGAGGCCTACATCGCCAAACGAAAAGAAGAGATCAGATCTTCAGCCAGTTCTAATTGAGAGGTACCCGAAATGCTCAGCCTTGGAGCTGTGTCCGCAGATTTCGATTTCGACGCCCCTGGTAAGAGGAGCGGATTCATCGATCTCACCTTATCGGATAACGACTACGCTTTCAGCGTCATCCGCGTGCCCCTAGGGATTGTGCATGGCGGATCTGGCCCGACTGTATTGATGACGGCAGGCAGCCATGGGGACGAATACGAAGGCCAGGCGATCCTGCACCAGTTCATGCACAAGCTGACCCCGCAGGAAGTGACCGGACGGGTGATCATGCTGCCGGCGCTGAATACGCCTGCTGTTCTGGCCAAGACGCGAGTCTCACCACTTGACGGCGGCAACATGAACCGCAGCTTTCCCGGTGACCCCACAGGGGGACCGACGGCCGCCGTCGCGGCCTTCGTCAATGCTTTGCTGATCCCAATGGCCGATGCTGTGCTCGATTTCCATTCGGGCGGTTCAGCCACGCAATATATCGACTGCGGATTTCTGTGCATCGGCCCGGACGCTGCGCTCAATACAGCCAATCTGAAGCTGGCCGAAGCCTTTGGCGCGCCGTTTACCATGGTTTGCCGGATCGACGGGACAGGAGGCGATTTTGACACCGCTGCGCATAACCAGAGCACGAGGTTTCTGGCTTGTGAACTGGGCGGGCTGGGGCGGTTTTCCCAAAGCTCCTTTGAGGTTGGATGGCAGGGCGCGCACCGTGTTCTTGCGCATTTGGGCATTCTGGCGGGCACCTCGATAGCGCCTGAAACCAGATTCGTCGGCACTTCAGCACAAGGCGGATTTGCCACTGTGGCGCATAACGGATTGGCGCAGATCCATGTCGCGCCCGCCGAAAATGTAAGGCAGGGCGATCTGCTGGCCACTGTTTTCGATGTCCATAACTTCGGCCAGGAACCGGCGGAACTGCGCGCGAAAAAAGATGGTGTTGTCGCCATTGTCCGGCGCAACCCGATTGTCAAACCGGGGGATCACGTCTGCCAGATTGTGCAAGAAATCTCGCGCCGAGATTTGCTATGAACGAGCAGTTCCCGAGACCATCGCAAGCAGAAACATACCGAACAGTTTGATTAGCAACACCTCAGGACGCACCGGATGCATTTTTGGACAAAAAAAGTTTGGGATTAGAGAGTTTCGTGTTTTACTTGAATCACAAGTGAAACACGAAACTTCAACGTTAACAGCACCATAGACTGGTGCTTTTCATATCAACTTGTCTCAGGTTAACGTAGAAACGCTATAGGGGCTAAGCCACCACCACTACCAGAATGATCCTTATTCGCGGTCAGGTGCTGGATGCATCGGGCGCAGAGTCAAGCGAACCGTACACCTTGATGCCCCAACCCACATCTCGCTCTATCAGCTGACGCGCGAGACCAGCGTCGCGCGATCGGATTGAGCCAACGATTTTTCGATGCATCAGGCGCCAGTCTTCGGACATGCCAGCACGCCGCGCACCTGCAGCCAAAAAAGGCCCGGTCTGCGCCCAGAGACCTTCAATCATTGAAACGAGCTCGGCATTGCTGGCCGCGCCATAGATCGTGAAATGAAAGCTGTAGTTATGCGAAAGATAGCTGCGATAGTCGCTCGCGTCGATAAATTCGTCCATTTCCCGGGCAAGTTCATCCAACCTGTCGATCTGCCCTTTTGTCATGTGTGGGGTTGCAAGTTCAGTTGCGATCCCCTCCAGGCTCGACCTAAGAAAAAACAGATCCGATATCTGCTTGGGCTCCATTCGCCTGATACGAAAAGTCTTGTTGCCTGACGATGATATTGCGCGTTCTGAAATAAGCCTCTTAATCGCTTCGCGCACCGGCGTGGTGCTTGTGCCCCAACGGGTTGCGACAGAGCGGATCGAAATTGCTTCATTCGGGACGTAGTCGCCAACGATCATCGACCATTTCAACTGTTGGTAAACCAGTTCGTGTAACGGTTCTTCCAAACTCGAAACCGAAGGCTTTGTGATCAAACTCGAATGCTCTGCTTTCATATCAAATGTGATCGCCCTTTTTTGTTTGGTGCCGACTTCGTATTGCGAGCCGCCGACATTATCATTCCGCCCATCTTACCGCAACATGGCCGTGGTATCCACTTCTTCACAACGCTGGGCGCAGTCCATCCGCCGGGAACGGCGGGAGAGGGAATTTGGGCTTCAGTTGTCTGCGTTAGAGCGTATCTCGTTTAATCGGATTCACAAAGGAATTGAGATACGTAACAACATCAGAGACTTAACCCGGTATTTCCAATTCAATCTGAAACCGATTAAATTGGAAATGCGCTAAAGGACAAGCCAACGGGATCCGGACGCGCCACAGGTTTCAAACCTGCCTGAAAACAGTATCGACTGACTAACGCACAACTTGCGAAGCGCACGGCCGATAGGCCTGAAGTGGCTTCACCGGCGCATGAATTCTGTCAGTGCACCCACAGTCTTGCGCATTTCGTCGTCACGTCCGACGGTCAATCGAAGTTTGTCCCTGAAGTCTTCAAGCGCGAATCTGCGCCCCACGATCCCCTGGCTCTTGAGGTGATCATCAGCCCGCTTGGCCGTCTTGACCGCTTTGTCCGGAAACTTCACAAGAACAAAATTTGTCTGGCTCGGATAGACCACTAGACCAAGCGCTGAAAGCTCTTGCGAAAGGTACTTGATCCACTTGGTGTTATGCACCAGCACTGCCGAAATATGGGCATCGTCGCGAACTGCTTCCGTCCCCGCGGCCTGAGCTGCGATGTTAACAGGGAATGACGGCCCAACACGCTCCATTAGGTCAGCGACACCCGGGGGCCCGTAGCACCAGCCCAATCGAAGCCCGGCCAGGCAAAAGAGTTTTGAGAAAGTGCGGGTTACAACAACGTTCTGAAACTCGCGCACCAGATTTGTCGGGTTCTCGTAATCGTCGGCAAGTGCGTATTCATCGTAGGCACCGTCGATAATCAGCAGAATGTCGTCGCGCAATTCTTCTCGCAGGCGTCTGATTTCGGCTCCGGGCAAATAGGTTCCGGACGGGTTGTCCGGATTAGCCACTACTACTATTTTTGTTCGCTCTGTGACGCAGGCGAGGATACCATCCACACTGTGTTTTAAATCCTCGTCCTCGGCTCCAATGGGAGTTGAACCGGCCCGCAGTGCGTAGATTGGAAATTGCATATAGGCGTTCTTGGAATGGATCACCTCATCGCCCTGACCGGAAAAAATGCTGACGAGCCGCAACAATATCTCGTCCGAACCGGGTCCAAAAACGATCTGTGAAGGTTCCAGGCCATAACGTTGCGCTATGGCTTCGGGCAATTCCTGAAGGTCCACCTCGGGGTATCGATGTGCCGTTTCCAGCGCGGCCGTTGCGGCTGCCAGCGCGGCCGGGCTTGGCCCCAAAGGCGACTCGTTAGAGGACAATTTGATGATCGAGTTAAATCCAGGCAGACTCGATATCCCGACCATATAGTGGCCAATGTCCTCAAGGCCTCTTTTTGGCGACAGCAGGGATATGCGGCCCTTCATGGCAATTCCTCTTGGTTGCCCCAACTAAACAGCTGTGATCACAGTATTGATAGCACGAAACAGATTGACTGCAATAGAGCAAAAGCCAAATTGGTTCCAGAAGCCTGCTGAGTTGAGCGCCGCAGTTTTGTTTTTCGATTCCAGCCATGGCACCCGTCGGCACACACGGTGTGAGGTGCGGTGTTGTTTGCCACTTTTGCTCGCCGGAATTATAAAATGGTTCCACCCGACTCCCCCATTATTTCTCCTTGGCAGGGTGAAAGGTTTCTCTTACAACGGCCAACTTAAGCGACCATTCGTTTGGCAATCTTCCACCAAGGCAAGCACTCAATCCACGGTGCAGGTTGTTAACAAATGCTTGATTGTGATCACAGTTGTGGTACCAAAAATACACTGGTGTTTGGGAATGAACTGGCCATCCGGCACCAAAATATGATGTTACCCAGAGCGGAGAGATCGATGAGTAAACCAAAGAACCCTGACAAACAACGGAACCCACAGACATGCGGCGAAGCGCTCATGCACCTGCTTGAGGGTTATGGTGTCGATACGGTTTTTGGCATCCCCGGAGAACACACATTGGAGCTGTACCGGGGGATCGAAACAAGTAATGTCCGCCACGTACTTGTGCGGCATGAGGGTGGCGCGGGGTTCATGGCCGACGGCTATGCGCGTGCTACCGGGCGGCCCGGGGTTTGCACCCTGATCACCGGGCCCGGTGTGACCAACGCGGCGACGCCTCTGGCGCAGGCCTACGCGGATTCGGTTCCGGTGCTTCTGATCTCCAGCGCCAATCGCAGCGAGTCGCTTGGCAAGGGCTGGGGTTGCCTACACGAAATAACCGATCAGCGGGCGGTTACTGCGCCGCTGACAGCGTTTAGCCACATGGTCACTTCGCCGGAAGAATTGCCGGAACTGATCGCGCAGGCGTTTGCTGTTTTTTATTCGCGACGCCCGCGCCCGGTACATATTTCCATTCCTATAGACCTGTTGGGAGCCCCGGTCAAAGGAGGGTGGCAGGTGCGCACTCCTCCACCTAAACCGGTTGCTTCCGCTGCTGTAGTTGCCGATGCCGCGAAAATGCTTGCTGACGCTGAACGCCCGGTGCTGATGGTTGGGGGTGGGGCTCAGGAATGCGGTGACAGTGTCCGTAAGCTGGCGGAATATCTCGATTCTGCTGTTGTCAGTTCCAACGCGGGCAAAGGCGTGGTGCCCGAACGCCACCCGCTTAGCCTGGGCGGTGGAATGATCACCAAGGCGGTTCGCGATTACGTCGAAACCGCAGATGTGATGATGTCGATTGGCTGCGAGATTTCGGAAACGGACAGTTTTGAGGATTATCTGACAATCAATGCCAAACTGATCCGGATTGACATAGACAGCAGCAAATTTAATGACATCTATCCCGCAGACGTGGCGGTGCTGGGGGATGCGAAACCAGCCGTTGAGGCCATTCTCAGGAAGGCCAGAGATTACCCCGTCGTGGCAAACAAGGCGACGGCAGCGAATTTGGCGGCAGTTCGCGACCGGCAGAACGCCGATTTCACCAACGTCGAGCAGCAACACAAGAAACTGTTGTTGAAACTGCGCTCTGTTTTACCACCTGATACAGTAATTATGGGTGATATTGCTCAGTTGGTTTACTCAGGCTCGGCGATGATGCCGGTAAACCAGCCGCGAACATGGTTTTATCCCGCCGGTCTGGGCACACTTGGTTGTGCTCTGCCTGGCGCCATTGGTGCCAAGATCGCCTGTCCGGACCGGCCGGTCGTCGCCTTGCTCGGTGACGGGGGATTTCTGTTCACGATTCAGGAACTGGCGACAGCGGCCGAGGAAGAATTGGCGATACCAATCATTCTGTGGAACAACAACAGCCTCGCAATGATCCGCGACGGGATGATCAAGCGTGGAATTCCTGAGATTGGCGTGAACCCTAAAAACCCTGATTTCATCAAAGTGGCGGAGGGATTTGGTTGCTCAACCGCCCGCCCTCACGACCTGGACAGTTTTGCTGAGGCCGTCGCATGTGCCTTGGGGGCAAGAGCGCCGACAGTCATCGAAGTGATGGAAGGGGCGGATTGGTTGCTGTGAATCCAACCCCCTTCGCTCAGGGCTTTGTCTCGTAAACTCCAGTGGGCATAACCTGGGCAAACCGCTTTCACTGTAACACCGGATCTGGCGAGAACTGCGGCCAACGATCTTGTGAGGCCGAGAAGCCCATGCTTAGCTGCGCAATACGCCGTTGCATAAGGAAGCCCAAGATGGGATGCGGTCGATCCGACGTTAACAATTCGGCCATATCCTTTGTCGATCATGTCCGGAAGAACCTGATGTGTGCACAAGAAAGCGCCAGTCAGGTCAACCGAGATCGTCTGATCCCATTGTTCCTTTGATGTCATAAGGAAGGGTGCTGACTTGGCGACTCCCGCATTGTTGACTAGTATTTGCACCGGACCGGCATCATCCACTGCAGCTCTAAAAGCCATTTCGACCGGTTGGGGTTTGGCAACATCAAGCGGGTGCGCGAAAACGTCTTTGCCGAACTCCATGGCCAACTTGTTGGCTTCGCACCGAGCGGTCTCGATGTCACGTCCCATCATGGTCACAGACACCCCAGCCCGTGCAAGTGCAGTTGAAACTGCCAGTCCAATGCCTTTCGCTCCGCCTGTTACCACGGTGTGCTGGCCAGAAATAAATTTGGGGTCGTTGTTGTCCATTAGCTATCTTCCTCCCTCGTGAATTATCTCTCTCAGTCTACGGATGATGTGGTGCCCGTCGTCACACAAAATGGAGCATCAGCGTATCCTATTTTTCGGAAGTTCTTGCTCATCCAATTGTTTGATTGTCAGGTTCTTGGTTTTGTTTTTTCTGTGACAATTGATTTATTGCTTCTGAGGTGTCCGTCATCGGAGGTTTTGGTTCCAGAGGCTGCATTGATAGGCGAGTTTCTGATTCATCTGGTTGGTTTCATGTGACGACAAACCATACGGGCCGGTTTTTTGTGCCACGACCAGCGGTTTCAAGATGCCAAAGCCATCCCTTAGCATTCGCCGATCTGCCTCTCCAGGTTGGCCGTTGTTGGGCGCAAAACAGATATCCTTCCCATCGGCTAGAAGTATCTGCCCGGGAACCACCACTTCGGTAAGGCCGAATCCGGTGGTGCTGGTCAGCATGAGGAAGCTCAATACCGGCTACGACCAGTTATCGAAGGTTGCAGCATTTTCTGGCGCGACAGGTTCTTCTTAATGTGATCCGGAATTGGGACTGCAAGTAGGTTTTCCTCATCCTCCGGATGGGTAATTCCGTAAACACGTACCTCATACCCACTTGCCACATGTCTGCCTTCGCACTCAAACTCATGTTCGATCCGAAGTGAAGAATTTCCAATTCTTGCTACTTTGCTGGTCTGGGTTAGTATCGCGCCATATTTGGGAAGATCCTTTTTTTTCTCCACACTGACTGAAACGACAGGAAAGCCGAGTGCTTCCGGCTGGCAGAAAAATTCATCATCCCCGAAGCCAGAAGCTTCGCACAAGCGATGGGTTGCTTGATCCATCCAGAAAAATAGCTGCGCGTCCCGCATTCTTCCGGTCGGGTCGCAAAAACCCCATTCGACGCGCAATTGATGTTCCACTTTAAGCATCGACTCCTCAATCTAACTCTGCACCACCGTCAAGTGTGGATTTAATTAATGGGACATACAGCCGGCACCATTGTTTCCAAATAGTCAGTGGCTAGTGACCGCTTTGAAGTCCTGGATAACTTCTACAGCATGACAAAGCGATGTTATTCTTCGGGTGGAAGGTCCAGGGAAACGGCCCAAAGCGGATGAGGTGGGTGGCTCCTGCTCCACCGGCATCGAATGTGCCAAAGTGCAGTTGTCATCGACTGCTAGGAAAGGAGCCACCCAATGACAGTTAAGACAGTCGGCCTCGATTTGGCCAAGGATGTTTTTCAAGTGCACGG
>JAAEUI010000332.1 GCA_024227475.1 Paracoccaceae bacterium
AGAGAGAAGGGGGCGGGTGGCCGGGAGAGATCCGATCCGCGCGAGGCGGCTGGGGTGTCGATCCGCTTAGGACTGGCTTTCGTTGGAGTTGGCATTAGAAACTCATCCGATCCTAAAAAAAGTACAGCAACTGAAAGTCCACGGTACGCCGGAAAACACTCAGGGTTCAACTTTTGCGGCGGATCGCGCTTGGTGCCTGACCAAAAAATTCCGAAAACGCCCGCGTGAACGCCGCCTGCGAGTTAAACCCGCAACGCACCGCGATGTCTTGCAGGGGGTGGCTGGTGTCGAGCACCATACGGCGGGCCTCCTGCAGGCGGAGTTGGCGGAAATAGCGGCCCGGGCCGATGCCGAATTCGCGCGCAAAAAGCACTTCGAGGTGGCGCAGGGAGAGGCCGGTGGCGCGGGCGATTTTGGCAACGGTGGGCGGGTCTTCGATACCGGCTTCCATCAGGCGGATGGCTTCGGCAACTTTAGGCGCGCGACGCTCGAACCGGGAGACCGAAACCAGCGACTGCGGGTCAGAGCCGGTATGAACCGGATCATAGATAAAGGCCCGGGCCACGCTTTCAGCCAATGCACGGCTGTGGCGGGTGGAAATCAGGTGCAGCATCAGGTCGATACACGGCGAAGCGCCACCGGTCGTGGCGAATTTTCCACTGATAACAAAACGGTCACGCACGACATTAATGTCTGGAAACTGCAGGGCGAGATCTTCGATGTCTTCCCAGTGAGTGGTTGCGCTATGGCCGGTGAGCAGGCCGGCGCGGGCCAGGATTTCGCCCCCACCATCGATGCCTGCAATGGTTGGGATGTGGCCCGACAGTTGGCGCAACAGGCGTCGCAGGGCTGGTGTGGACTGCGCCTTGATGTGAAACCCGGCGATCACCGCAAGCATATCGGCGGTGGTTTCGGGTTGCAAAGGCGCGGTTTCAAACGACAAACCTGAGGTCAGTGTGGATTTTGTGCCTTCAATTCCAAATACCTGCCAGGTGAACAGTTCCTTTCCGGCCAAGCGGTTTGCCGCCCTCAGCGGGTCGATTGTTGCGGCCAGTGACAGGGCGTTGCTGTCGGGCAGCAGCAATACAGCGATGTGCAGCGGTGTGGGATCGGGCTGAAAGGCGGAATTTGCGTTTTTCATCAAATGCAGTTCGTAAATTGTTAAACGTAGAATCACAAGACGGTTCAGGATGTATTCAACGCCTGACAAACGGAGAGCAAAATGCCCCTGACCATGAACCGCGACGTATTCATCACCTGTGCTGTGACCGGTTCGGGCAGCACCCAGGATCGCAGCCCGCATGTGCCGCGTTCACCACAGCAGATCGCCGACAGCGCGATTGCTGCGGCGCGGGCCGGGGCGGCAGTGGTGCACTGCCATGTGCGGGATCCCGAAACCGGGGTGCCTTCGCGCGACCCGAAAATGTTCCGCGAAGTCACCGACCGGGTGCGGGACGCCGACATTGATGTGGTGCTGAACCTGACGGCTGGGATGGGCGGGGATATCGTGACCGGGCCGCCGGAAGCACCGTTGCCGCTGAAAGCTTCAGGCACCGATATGGGGAGTGCTGAAAGCCGGATGCGGCATGTAATCGAATGCCGCCCGGAAATCTGCACGCTGGATTGCGGCACGATGAATTTTGCCGAGGCCGATTACGTGATGACCAACACGCCGGGCATGCTGCGCACCATGGGGCAGATGATGACGGATGCGGGGGTGAAGCCCGAGATCGAGGCGTTTGACACCGGCCATCTGTGGTTTGCCAAACAACTGGTGAAAGAGGGTATTCTGGAACCGGATGCGCTGGTGCAACTGTGTATGGGCGTTCCATGGGGCGCGCCGGACGATCTGAACACTTTCATGGCGATGGTGAATAATGTGCCGGATGACTGGACGTTTTCGGCTTTCGGGCTGGGCCGCAACCAGATGGCCTATGTGGCAGCGTCGGTGTTGGCCGGGGGCAATGTGCGGGTTGGGCTGGAAGACAATCTGATGCTGGATCGGGGTGTTTTGGCGAAAAACGAAGATTTGGTTGCGCGGGCGGTTGAAATTACTGAGCGTTTGGGTGCTAGAGTGATCGGACCTGAGGAGGTCCGCAAAAAACTGCGGCTGACCAAACGCGCACCGGAGTGAAAGATGAAAAAGCTTGCCTGTCTGATGATACTGGGCGGTTGTACTGCCGGACAAGGCAGCTATGGTCACGATCCCGATGCCCCATCCAAACTGAACTTCGCGTACTGCGAGCGGATTGCGGCTGAAGTGCGTGACCGGGGGGACATCAGTTATGATCTGTGTCCAGGGTTTATGCCAGATGGCTATTGGATAGAATTAAACTAGGGAAATCAACAGTATGACCAACACGGCGGCAATCATCGGCGGCGGGGTGATCGGTGGCGGCTGGGCGGCCCGGTTCCTGCTTAACGGCTGGGACGTGAGGGTGTTTGACCCGGACCCGGAGGTAGAGCGCAAGATCGGCGAGGTGCTGGCAAATGCGCGGCGGTCATTGCCCAGCCTGTCGGATCAGGCGATGCCCGGCGAGGGGCAGTTGTCCTATCATGGGTCCATCGCTGAGGCGGTGGCCGGGGTAGCTTATATTCAGGAGAGCGTGCCGGAGCGGCTGGACATCAAACACAGCACATTTGCAGCGATTGCAACTGCGGCAGATGGTGGGGCGATAATCGGGTCTTCGACTTCAGGGTTCAAACCTTCGGAACTGGCGCAAGGGGCAGCGAATGCCGGCCAGATCATGGTGTGCCATCCGTTTAACCCGGTCTATCTGTTGCCGCTGATCGAGGTGGTGCCAAGTGCTGCAACGTCAGAGGCGGCGGTTTCGCGTTGCAAGGAAATCCTGGAGTCTGTTGGCTTCAAACCCCTGCACATCAAGAAGGAAATCGATGCGCATGTGGCGGATCGGTTTCTGGAAGCGGTCTGGCGCGAAGCCCTGTGGCTGGTGAAAGACGATATCGCCACCACCGAGGAGATCGACGACGCGATCCGCTTTGGTTTTGGGCTTCGCTGGGCACAGATGGGGCTGTTTGAGACCTATCGCATTGCCGGGGGCGAGGCCGGGATGGCGCATTTCATCGAGCAGTTTGGCCCTGCGCTGGCCTGGCCCTGGACCAAGCTGATGGACGTGCCGGAGCTGAGTGATGATCTGGTGAAAAAAATCGCCGATCAGTCGGATGCTCAGTCGGGCATGTATTCGATCCGCGAATTGGAGCGGATTCGCGATACCAATCTGGTGGGGATGATGCGCAGCTTGAAGGCGCAGAATTTCGGGGCTGGCGCGATCTTGGCCAACCATGACGCTGAGAAAAAAGCGACAGCGGGGGAGCCGGATTTGGAGGGGCTGGTTCGCACTGTTACGCGTACGGTGCCGCTCGATTGGACCGATTACAACGGCCACATGAACGAGGCGCGGTATCTGACGGCCTTTGGCGATGCCACCGACCGGTTGATGGAAATCGTTGGCTGTGATGCGGAGTACATCGCTTCGGGCGGCAGCTATTTCACCGCGGAAACCCACATCCGGCACATTGACGAGGTTCATGCCGGGGCGGCGATCCATATTGATACGCAGGTGTTGTTGGGTGCTGGTAAGAAGATGCACCTGTTCCACTTCATGTTTCATGCGGACGGCCGCTTGCTGGCCACTGGCGAGCATATGCTGATCCACGTATCGCTGGAAACCCGCCGTGCCAGCCCACCGGCGCCTCATATTGAGGCGAAGCTGGCGGCGATTGCGGCGGATCATGCAGCGCTGCCAGTGCCCGAAGGTGCTGGCCGGGCTGTTGGGCAGGGGCGCTGAGGTGGCAAAACGGGTTCTGATAACGGCAGGGGCCTCGGGCATTGGCTATGCGATGGGCGCGGCCTTTGCCGATGCCGGGGCTGAAGTCTGGGTAACGGACATTGATGCCGGCGCGGTTGAGAACCTGCCGGAAGGATGGCGCGGGACCTGTGTGAACGTGGCAGATGAGCCGGGCATGGCGGCTTTGTTTGATCAGATATCCGGGGTTTGGGGCGGGCTTGATGTGCTTTGCGCCAATGCCGGGATCGCCGGGCCGACAGCGCGGATTGAGGATGTGGCGCTGGCAGACTGGCGGACCTGTGTCTCGGTCAATCTGGAAGGGGCGTTTCTGGCGGCGAAATATGCGGCACCGATGATGAAGGCAGCGGGGAAGGGGGCAATGATCCTGACCTCCTCTACCGCCGGGATTCATGGCTATCCCAATCGCGCGCCCTACGCGGCGGCGAAATGGGCGGTAATCGGGCTGATGAAGACGCTGGCGATGGAACTCGGGCCCTATGGCGTCCGGGCCAACGTGATTTGCCCCGGCGCGGTGGAGGGGCCGCGCATGGAAGGCGTGCTGGAACGCGAAGCGGCGGCCAAGGAGATGACGCGGGATCAGGTCTATGAGGGGTATGCCTCTGGAACCTCGATGCGCTCGTTTGTCGAAGCCAGGGACATCGCCCATATGGCTGTTTTTCTGGGGTCTGACGGCGCACGGCTGGTGTCCGGGCAGGTGATCGCGGTGGACGGGCATACCGAGAACCCGGACCCAAAAGTGTGAAACCGGGGAATGGACCCTGCTGGCTGTAGCTGCCATGAAGGGCCATGGAACTCTGGATCCCGATTACCATCGCGGCTGCGTTTAGCCAAAACCTGCGCTTCATGCTGCAAAAGCATCTGAAATCGACAGGATTGTCGACGGCCGGGGCGACGTTTTCGCGGTTCCTTTACGCGGCGCCGCTGGCGGCTGCGTTGCTGATCTTTCTGGTGGCGGGAACCGGGGCCGAACTGCCCGCAACCTCTGCCCGTTTCTGGATCTTTGCCTGCCTTGGCGGGGTCAGCCAGATACTGGCGACCATGCTTGTGGTTGCCTTGTTTGCAGAACGGAATTTCGCGGTTGGTATAACCTTTAAGAAGACAGAAACCATCCAGACCGCGATGTTCGGGCTGATCCTGCTGGGCGAGGGGATATCGCGCAACGGGCTATTTGCGATTATCGTAGGACTGGCCGGTGTGGTATTGTTATCAGACCCGCCGAAATCCGACGGAGCAGCCTGGTACCGGCGGGTATTCAACCGTGCGGCGGCTTACGGATTGGGGGCCGGTGCGTTATTCGGGTTTTCCGGGATCGCCTATCGTGGTGCGTCGCTGGCGCTCGGGGACGGCGGTTTTTTTGTCCGCGCGGTGTTTACACTTATGTGTGTGACTACGTTTCAGACCATCTCCATGGCAGCCTATCTGAGCTGGCGCGAAAAGGGCGAGATCACGCGTGTGGCAAGACACTGGCGTATTACGTTTCTGGTGGGGCTTACCGGGATGCTGGGGTCGCTGGGCTGGTTCACCGCTTTTACGCTGCAGAACGCAGCCTATGTGAAGGCGCTGGGGCAGATCGAACTGGTGTTCACCTTCGCGGCCTCCTATTTCATCTTCAAGGAGCGCAACACCGGGAGGGAATTGTTTGGGATTGGACTGGTGGTGATCAGTATTCTGATCCTGATCCTGTTCCTGAAACCCTGAGCAATTTACAGGACGCCGATTTCGCGCAGGCTGGGCCGATAACTGCGGGAGACCGGAACGTCTGAGCCGTCGGACATCCTGAGCCAGATTTTACGATCACGTTTGACCACGCCGTCAACCTCGTCGTAATTGACCCAGTGCGAGCGATGAACCCGCCCACCGTTGCTGCCAACAAGCATTTCCATGGCGTCCGATAACCGCATCAACAGCAGCTTAGTGCCGGTTTCGGTGTGGACCTCAACATAATGGTCAGCGCTTTGCAGGCGAACCAGCTTGCGGCCTGAGTCTGGTCCGACTTTTTGCAGCAACGTGCGAATAGCCCCCAGGCGCCCGCCCTGGACAATCCGTTCACGCACCATGTCGCCGCCACGGATGAAAAAGAAAAACACCGGCATCAGCCCCATGCCAACGAACAGGTTAAGGAAGTACCAGCGGCTGTTGACGCGCGGGAGTTCACTGCCATCAGGGTGACTGAGCAGATATATCGATACCAAAGCGGTTGCACCCATAGCAACGCAGATCAGAGACAATACCGCCAGTCGTTTCACCATCTGCCAGCCAGGAAACAGGCGGCGCAGCGCCAGATATCCCATACGGTAGACCGGGTACATCAGAAGGAAGCACAGCCCAAGCACGGCGATGTTTTTTATCGACACCGGGCTGGCGGAGGAAATACCGGGAGGCAGTGCCTGCATTTGGGTTAACACCGCATAAAGGCAGCTTGACAGCCAAAGCACCGCAGGAAGTGCGTGTAACACTGTCTGATCGCGTCGCGAGAATTCAAGTTTGACCCAGTTGCCCATTTTACCCACTCCAGCCCGGAATTCCTGTGATGGCTCCGCTCTTTGAGCCTGGGGATTTCAATAGCTCGACAATATGATGAAAATGTGACGGGCACCTGACGGCAGTATGGCCAAAGCTTGGTTGTCATCTGACGTATCGTGAATAGCACAGTCAGAATCGGAAGTGTCGTTTCGCGAAACGCAAAAAATGCAAAATTTTTTAATGTGTCGTCTCACGAAGAATTGGTGTCGTTTCACGCAATCAGGCTGGCTACAAAGGAAAAAATACCGGATAACAATTCTCGACTCCAAGGGGCAAACCCTTCCTCCAAGTCACCAGATGCTCCAGCATCACACGGTATGAGTAACGAGTAACATAGGTTTCAGGAGAAACTAACTTGGTTGTCGAAGCGCAGTATTAGGTCTCGTCCCCTAAACCACGCGCTTCCTCATACACCAAAGAAACCGCACCAGGCTCTGCCCCCGGTGCGGTTTTTTTGATTCAGGAGGCCAGAGTAATTGGTTAACCGAAGCAAAAAAGAATGGGCGGAGGTCTTGGTTAGTTTCCGCTTCCAAAATTAGGCTGCATGCCTGTGTTTGTCGTAGTAGAGGCCGACAACGTGCTCAGCCTCGGCAAAAAACAGCCAGCGGGTGCTCAGCAGTCCGATCAGATGCGACAGGACGGCAATGGCGGCTGTTGCGTGGCTGTGGGGGGCAAATGTGAGTAGGGCCACAGGAACCACGCCGATGGCAACAATCCCAATCCCCCGCAGCTTCTGGGCGTGTTTGCGCCCGACGGTGTGGCAAAACTCGCTCAGCAAATAGTTGGTGCCGGAATGTGGGGATTCCAGCAGACGGACCTTGCCAAGGCCGCCCAGACCGGTCGCGGTGCCGATGTCGGAGCCTGCTTCGCCAAAGCGCCGGTCGCCCAGCATCCAGTGCAGGAGCTGAACGATGGTTGTGATTGCGAGCAGAACCGCCGCCAGGCTTAGCTGGGCGGACAGAAGGGCACCACCGGCGAACATGAAGGACAGGAACATCACGGGTGTCATGGCCTGATTCCAGCGCGGGATGGTTTTGAGCTGGGCGTAGATCATGGCGGTGCAGAAGACTGTCGCCAGACACAGGAGCGCGCCGAGGAAACCGAGGGCGGCGATGCGCATATTGAGGAATATCCACGCAGCGCAATAGGCGCCCATGACGGTTAAGGCAGCGACCGCGGCGACGCCTTCGCGAGACAGCCAGGAAGAGCGCCACTGCTTGAAGGCTTTCATCGCTCGTTGCGGGTTGCCCAGGTGAAAGGTTGAAGCCATCAGACCACCGACTGAGAGGCCAAAGGCGACGAAGCAAAAGGCAAAGGCCACCCAACCGGAGACGTCAAGCACGCCAAGGCCAAGGAAGAGCAGCAGGCCAAAACCGAGACCCGAGAGGGATGTGAACAGGATTACGGAAGGTGCGGGGTGCATCAGATCGCCTCCAGTGCTTTGTCGAGCCAGCTTATGAAGCCGCCCTGTTTTTCTTCTATGGGCGCGAGGAAAGGTGCCAGAACGTCGATGTCGCCATCTGTGGCAATATCTGCCTTGGGGCGTGGCGGCAGGTAGCGGTTGACCGGTTTGGTGCCTTGTTCGGGCATCAGTTCCATGCCACCGCGCTCGGCCGATAATTTTGAAACGTTGCTTTCAGGGTCAGCAAAGTCTCCAAAATGCCGAGCCCCGGCGGGGCAGGTGCGCACGCAGGCGGGCATCCGGTCCTCTTGAGGGATGTTATCGTTGTAGATACGATCAATGCACAGGGTGCATTTTTTCATCACACCCTCAGCCCGGTCGATTTCGCGTGCACCATAAGGGCAGGACCAGGCGCACAGGCCACAGCCGATACAGTCGCTTTCATTGACGAGGACAATTCCATCTTCCTGGCGTTTGTAGCTGGCTCCTGTGGGACAGACGGTCACGCAAGGCGCGTCTTCGCAATGCAGGCAGGATCTGGGGAAATGCACGGTCTGGGCGTTGCAGCCCTCGGATTTTACTTCAAAGGTGTGGATGCGGTTGAGGAAGGTGCCGACCGGATTAGCCCCATAAGCGTCCATGTCGGACAGGGGTGCACCGTAGTTGGAGGTGTTCCATTCCTTGCAGTTGATCACGCAGGCATGGCAGCCGACGCAGATATCGAGATCGATGGCAAGGCCGAGCCTGCGCTCGGTGGATTGGGGCAGGGTGGTCATTTGAAATCCTCCCCATACTTCACATTCTGTGGGCCGCGACCCACGGGGGATTTTTGCGGTGGGTGTTCGGGTTGCGACTGGCCGTCGCCTTCTGCCACGCGTTCGATTTTAACGCGCAGGTCGAACCAGGCAGCTTGGCCGGTAATCGGGTCGGAGTTGGTCCAACGCATACCGTCATCCTTTGATGGCAGGAGTTCATGTATCAGGTGATTGAGCAGGAAGCCTTTCTTGGCCTCCGGTGCGGTTTCATCAAGCGCCCAGGCACCTTTGCGTTTGCCGATGGCGTTCCAGGTCCAGACAGTGTCGGCGTTCAGCGCGTCCATGCGCACAACCGGCACCTTGATTTTGCCGTGCGTGGAAGTTACCCACGCCCAGTCGCCCTCTGCAAAGCCGTGGCTTTCCCAGATTTTACCGGAGATATAGAGCGGATTGGTGCCGTGGATTTGCCGCAACCAGGCATTCTGGGTGCCCCAGCTATGGTACATGGCCATGGGGCGTTGGGTGAGGGCGTGGATCGGGTATTCATCCTTGTCCACCGCAGCCTCTTCAAACGGTTCGTACCAGATCGGCAGCGGATCCATGACGTTTTGCAGCCGTTCGCGCAGGTGCTCGGGCGGTTGATGTTCGCCATGGCCCTGCGCCGCCAACCGGAATTTCTGGATGATTTCACTATAGACATCAAACACAAAGGGCTGTGGGCTGTCGTAGATGCCGCGCTCCACCGCCCAATCCTGATAAGCGTTGTTCCAGGGTTTGAAAAACAGGCCCTCGTCGGGGATATGGTCGATCCAGAAGCCGCCGTTGTCGATATAGGCCTGAATCTGGTTTGGATTCGGCTCGCCGCGGCCTTTGCCTTTGCCATCCTTGCCGCGGAACCCGGCGAGTGGGCCAACACCGGGGCGGCGTTCGTGATTCTGAATATAGTCGGCGTAATCGGCGTATTTGGCGCTGCCGTCTTCGTTGACCATGTCCGGCAGGCCTAGTTTTGCGCCAAGCTGGATCAGGGCCGACTGAAAGCCGCGCACGTCACGATCCGGCTCCACAACCGGCCAGCGGATCGAGTCCGCGGCCGCATCGGCCTCGCAAATCGGGCGGTCGAGCAGAGAAATACAGTCGTGGCGTTCAAGATAGGTTGTATCGGGCAGGATCAGATCGGCAAAAGCCACCATTTCCGAGGAATAGCTGTCGGAATAGATGATTTTGGGGATCACGTAATCGCCATTCTTGTCCTTGTCGGTCAGCATCTTCATTGTGCCAGATGTGTTCATCGACGAGTTCCAGGCCATGTTGGCCATATACATGAACAGGACGTCGATTTTATACGGATCACCGGCGTGGGCGTTTGAAATCACCATATGCATCAGCCCGTGGCTGGACATCGGGTTTTCCCAGGTGAAGGCCTTGTCGATGCGCTTGGCGGAGCCATCGTCGTGCAGCAACAGGTCTTCCGGGCCTTGCACGAACCCCAGGTGCGGCCCGTTCAAAGGGCTGTTGGGGGTGACAATAGCATGGGGTTTTGGATGGGCTGACAAAGGTTTGGGGTAGGGCGGCTTGAAGCGAAAACCGCCCGGGCATTCGACCGAGCCAAGCAGGATTTGCAGGATGTGCAGGGCGCGGCAGGTCTGAAAGCCGTTCGAGTGGGCAGAAATCCCCCGCATGGCGTGGAAGGAAACCGGACGGCCGATCATTTTGTCATGCTTTTGGCCGCGAAAATCGGTCCAGGGCTGGTTGATGGTGATTTCTTGTTCAAAGGCGATACGCGCCAGTTGGGCGGCGATTTTGCGGATTTGCTCGGCAGGGATGCCACACCGGTCAGCCACGGCGTCAGGCGCGTATTCGACGGCCATGTATTTTTCCGCCAGCAACATGAAGGCCGGGCGGTAAGTTATTCCGTTGGCGACGTAATCTTTGCCCATGTCCGCTTTGACGCCCGCCTCGTCAAAGGCAACGGGTTTGCCTGTGGTGCGGTCCAGAATCTGCGGCTTGCCGTCGCCATCCCGCAGGAACAGCCCGTTTTCCGGTGATCCCTTTTCACAATTCACCAGAAACGGCATGTTGGTGTAGCGGCGCAGATAGTCGAGATCGACTTTGCCGGCTTTCAACAACTCGTGGATCATCGCCAGAATAAACAGACCGTCGGTTCCCGGCGTAATGCCGACCCATTCGTCGGCGACCGAGTTGTAGCCCGAGCGGATCGGGTTGACCCCGATGATCTTGGCACCGCGCGCCTTGAGCCGACCGAGGCCGATTTTGATCGGGTTACTGTCATGGTCTTCGGCAACGCCAAAGATCATGAAGAGTTTTGTGCGCTCCCAGTCCGGCGCGCCGAATTCCCAGAAGGCACCGCCCATGGTGTAGATGCCGCCAGCCGCCATGTTGACCGAGCAAAACCCGCCGTGGGCGGCGTAATTTGGGGTGCCGAAGTTCTGAGCCCACCAGTTGGTCAGGGATTGCGACTGGTCGCGGCCGGTAAAGAACGCCAGTTTTGAGGGGTCTTTTTCGCGCACCGGTTTCAGCCAACCACAGGCGATTTCAAAGGCTTCGTCCCAGCTGATTTCCTCGAACTCGCCCGAACCGCGCTCGCCAACCCGTTTCAACGGCGCGCGCAGGCGGGAGGGGGCGTAATGTTGCATGATGCCAGCGCTGCCCTTGGCGCAGAGCACGCCACGATTGATCGGGTGGTCGCGGTTACCCTCGATGTACTTCACCTTGCCGTCCTGCAGATGCACGTTGATGCCGCAGCGGCAGGCGCACATGTAACAGGTGGTTTTTCGGATTTCGTCCGAAACTTTTGGGGATGTGTCCAGTTTTGGTTGTTTCATGTCATTCATAACTGTTCTTCCTGTCGAACCCTGTCAGGATTTCTTCAAATTTATAAGTGGGGTTCTTACCGGCGTGGGCGGGTAACTAGTCGGCTCTAACGATGCCCGCGAGGGCCGTCGAAGCCAGACGCGCGACCGGAGGATCAGCGCGACTGTTCAGAAGAATAGGTACTCTGGCCCCCATGACAATGCCTGCGGCACATCCGGCGGACAGGTATACAAGGGATTTGAAAAGCGTGTTACCCGACACAATATCGGGCACGATGACCACATCGGCCTGACCAGCCACCGGATCGTCACCCATGCCCTTAACCGCCGCGGATTTTTGCGACAGGATAAGATCAAGCGCCAGGGGACCGGAAAAGTCGGCATTGGCGATTTCACTGCGCGCCCATTCGGCAAGTTCCCGTGCTTCAATCGACGATGGCACCGAAGGAATCGGGCTTTCGGTCGCTGACAGGAAGGCGACTTTGGGGTGGGTATTGCCAAGAGCGTTCATGAGAGCGACGGCTTGCCGGGTGCTGGCTCGGCGGGTTTCGATGTCAGGGGACACATTCACGGCGGCATCTGAAATAATAATCGGTTGGCCGCCATCGGGATGCGAGATGTGAAACAGATGCACCAGCCGCTGTCCGGTACGCAGGCCCGCAGCGCGGTTAAGAGCGGATTTCATGAAAACGTCGGTGTGCAGATGGCCCTTCATCAGCACATCGGCCCGGCCCTCGCCACAGGCAAGGGCGGCTGCTTTACCGGACGCTTCCTCGCCGGTCGCGGCAATCACCTCATAGCCAGAGATGTTCCATGACAGTTTTTCCGCTTCCTCTGCAATCACTTCTGGTTCGCCGGTAAAAACCGGCACCATGAGCCCGGCCTCGGTTGCCTCTTTTGCGGCAGTCATTGGCAATTTGGCAGAAGCCCGGGCGATGGCCACCCGAGGTGTGGGACGCGCGCGCGCCAGTTCCAAAAGCGAAGCCGGGCAAACCGGGTCGCGATCGGTCAGAAAAAGAGAGGACGCCATCTGAAACTTGGCCTTTAGTTGGTGTGATCAGATCAGTCAGGAGCGGCATGACTTCATAGGTTTTACCTGTCTTATCTGGGAACCGCCACCACCCTGTTAGAGCCAGATTTTTCGGCCCTTAAGGCCAGAAACAAAGGACACAAATACCACGGAAACGGGCCGCGGAATTATCCTGCGGCCTGCTTGTTTTTCCTGTTGCCGGATCAGCCTTTGCATTTTCCATGGGATCAGAGGGTTTTTATCCCTGCTCAACAGGAAGTTGATGGCGCAACCGATGCCGAAAAGGATAATGGCCCCGACGCTGCCGCAGCCGGTGTGCTGGAAACTCGATGCTGCGATGATCATTTTCCGGCACCCAGTTGCGGCAGCAACCAGTTCGGCTGCAACAACCGCTTGCTGGCCAGTACTTTCCCTTTTTGATTGAGGATTGAGAAACCAGAAATGCAACGGCGCCAGATACTTAGAGAGACGTTTTGGGGTAATCCGGTTCAGCTTAAACCCGAAACTCTCTAGTATTTTTCTATTTGTTTAGAAATCAGCCTGATTCCAGGCCCGATCTTATCGGGCTGAATCGAGGAATAGGCCAGTCGATAGAAATTCTGAGGCCGGTTCGCCCGGACAAAAAACGCATTGCCCGGCTCTATCAAAACACCGTCGCCAAGCAGACGTTCATAGAGCACTTCGGTGTCAACACGCTCGGGGGCTTTCATCCAGAAGCAGGAGCCGCCAAAGGATGTTCGGCCTGCAACTTCCAGCCCCTCTTTTTGCATGGCGGAAACCATGATTTTGTGACGCTCCAGATAGGCGGACTTCATGCGCTGGATCAGAGCGTTGTAATGGCCAAGAGCAAGAAAATTTGCCGTGGTTCGCTGCATGTGGCCCGGGGGGTGGCGCAGAATAGTGCTGCGCAGCGCGCGCGCTTGTTCGACAAAAGGTTCCGAAGCCACAAGGTATCCAAGCCGAAGACCGGGAAACAGCGATTTTGAAAAACTGCCGATGTAGATAACGCGGCCATTGGTATCGAGCGATTTCAAAGCTGGCAGCGGAGGCCTCAGGAAGCTCATTTCAAACTCATAGTCGTCTTCAACGACAAGGAAGTTGTCTGCTTCAGCCCTCGTCAGCAACTCGCGCCGACGTTCGAGTGGCATTGTAACCGTTGTTGGAGCGTGATGGCTTGGTGTTGTATAAACGACATTAGTTTCTGGGGGCAGTTTCGCTGGATCGAGCCCCTCGTCATCAACATCTATTGGAACCTTGTTGCAGCCAGACTGCCTCAGGATTTGGCGAACTCCCGGGTATCCGGGGTTTTCGTACGCGGCGCAGCTGTTTGAGCTCAACAAAAGTTCGCTCACCATCCAAAGTGCGTTTTGAGCGCCAACGGTCAGCAAGACCTGCTCGTGATTGGCGACGATCCCCCGCCTGGGAAGAGTGTGGCGGACGATAAAGTTGATGAGTTGAGGATCGTCGTGCTCTGCATAGTCGGAGGTCAGAGTGTCGATTTCCTTTTTTCCAAGAGCCTGATGGGCACAAAGGCGCCAATTGGAATGGCCAAAAAGGCTCGGATCCGCCTGCCCATAGTTAAACGGGTAGGGATAATCTCGCCAGTTGAATGACTTTTTTACATTTTTGAAGGTCGAATAGTCTTTTTGTAGGGCTGAGTTCCAGTCAACTGTGTCGACAGACGGATTCTGCCCGTCGTTGGGAAGCGCGGCGACTGGGGCACCGTCAGCAACAAAATAGCCGGACCGTGAACGCGTGCTCAAATAGCCATCCGCAACCAACTCCTGATACGACAGGGTCACTGTTATCCGCGATATTTTGAGATGCTCCGCTAATTTACGCGACGAAGGAAGCCGTTCGCCGGGCTGAAGACGCCGCGACAGTATTGCTGAGGTAATGATCTGTCTGATCTGGCTTTGAAGGGTGCCGGAAAAATCCGGATCCAGAAAGAAAGTGTCTTGACTGAGTGCCATTGTTGCCTGCGCCCCTCGAAACTGGACTTACTATGTCTATTTATTGGACTTAAACAAGGGGTGTGGTAGCTAATCGTCAGCTTACAGACGCAAAAACTGGGAGCGACCGCCATCGTGCGAGAAAAATGGGACTCCGTGATCTATTTGTGGGTTGTTCAGCCTGGCCTGCACTTCGGCCAGAACAACTTCGGTAACAAACGGAAGGTCATAGGAGCGGGTTTCCTGTAAAGGAATCCATTTCAGATGTGACAGCTCGTCTGAAGCTTTCGAAAAATCGTCAGGATCACCCATGATGAGGTCAGCATCGCCAAGGAAAAACCGGGCGTCAAATCGGCGTGGGCGGCCCGGTGGGGTTATGGCCCGGAAAATGAAAGTCAGGCCCTGAGCGGAGGGCAGCCAACCCTGTTTGAAGAAACCCTGCCAGGCGTCTGGTTGTTGCTCTGCTATAGCTGGTGCGGAGGCGTCAGCAACAGCCATTGCATGGCCGGTTTCTTCCCACATTTCCCGCACCGCAGAGAGCAACAAAGGTTGGACCAAAGCAGGGTCTGTATTCTTTGCCAGACGCTGCATGCTGATTTTGTCGGGCAATTGTGCCAGCGCCACTTGCGCATCCTCGGTATCAACGGCTCCGCCCGGAAAGACAAATTTATTGGGCATGAAGGCGGCTTTGTGGCCTCGTTGTCCCATCAGCACCAGCGGGTTCGAATTACCATTGCGCACCAGAATAACGGTTGCGGCATTTCTGATCGCAGTCTTGTCCATGAACGGGCCCCTGTTGCGTTTTCTGACTTTCCTTAATGCCGGTAATTCGAGCTATGTCCAGTTATTCCACCACAGACTTCTTGCCAGTAACAACTTTGGATGCGCCAAAACCATGCATCCGCTTGGCCCATTGCAAACCGACAAAGGCACCTTTGATGCGGGGCAGCAGAAAGAGCGCCATCGTAACAAATACAATTGAAAACCCAACCGCAAGAACCAACGCTTCGGGCCGGAAACTCTCAAACACCAATAACATAACCGGGGCCAATATGTGGCCGCAGACCAGTACCGTAACATAAGCCGGTCCGTCATCTGCGCGGTGATGGTGCAGTTCCTCGCCACATACGTCGCAGGACTCACGCACTTTCAAGTATCCCTCCATCATCGGACCGGTACCACATTGTGGGCACCGCCGCCGCCAGCCGCGCAATACTGCTGGTTTGGCTGGTCGTTCCTTTGGTTCTACAAAAGGGGGGGGCGTTTGGTCCTCAATCATCTCACCTAACTAATGCAGTTCTTCTCAGTTTAAACTGAGACATGTCATCTCGCGTCGCGATGTCACAAATTGTTGCAAAATTAGACCGCAGCGACCGACGGAATTTCAGGGGTTAAGCGTAACAGAGAGGATGCTGACCAATACGGCGCAGCGAATGCTAGGAGTGAACAGATGAACAAATATACAAAAGTAGCGGTCTTCTCGGCTGCACTGGTTGCCATAGTAGGTGCGGCCGCTGTTCCAACGGTTGCCAAGGGTCGGCATCACTGGGACTTTGAAAAAATTGACGCTAATTCTGACGGATTTCTGACCCTTGAAGAAGTTGCCACGGTCCGTGACCAGAAATTCGAGGAAATGGATGCGAACAAAGACGGGTCTCTTTCCAAGGAGGAAATAGCGGCTCACAGACAGGAGCGGCAGGCAAAATGGGAAGAAAGCCGCGGAGAGCGGGCCAAGGAAGCCTTTGCGAAAATGGACACGGACAACAACGGGGCAATCTCGCAAGAGGAGCTTGAGGCCGCGATGGAGAAACGCGAGAGTAATCGCAAGGAGCGTCGGGCAAAGCGCGAAGATGGCAGGCGCGGCGGATTCATGAAGCATGTGGACGCGAACGACGACGGCAAAGTTACCAAAGCAGAACTGACCACCGCTTATACAACACGTTTGTTTGAGCGACTGGATACAGATAAGGACAGCAAGATTTCGAAAGCCGAAGCAGAAGAGGCCCGGAAAGGCTTCTTCGGTCACCGGAAACACGACTGAATCTAAAAAACAGGCAGACAACCGTGCGCACGGTTGTCTGCGGAGAGATGGCAGTTTAGTGCTGAGAATGCGATGATGGCCTTTGATGTTCTGACCGAAATTGGTGACGATGCGCTGATGGCGCTGTTTGCCAATGGTGATGGCGAAGCAGCGTCTATCCTGGCTGCACGCCATACGCCGCGGGTTTTGGCACTGGCCTGGCGGTTGTTGAGCGACAGGGCGGAAGCCGAGGATGTTGCTCAGGATGCAATGATGCGGCTGTGGAAGATTGCCCCGGATTGGCGCAATGGTGAGGCAAAGGTTTCAACCTGGCTTTACCGGGTGGCCCATAATCTTTGTATGGATAGGCTCCGACGGCGGCGCAGCGTAGATATTGAGAAAATCGCGGAACCTGAGGACAAAACCCCTGGTGTTGATGCGCGCATGATCCAGACCGACCGGGCCGAGGCCTTGCACGTAGCACTGGCTGAACTGCCAGAACGCCAGCGGTTGGCAGTTACACTTCGGCACCTTCAGGAACTGTCGAACCCTGAGATTGCAGAGATTATGGAAACCAGCGTCGAGGCCGTCGAAAGCCTGTTGTCGCGGGGAAAGAGAACGTTGTCGACCCTGTTGTTGGGTCGCAAAAATGAGCTAGGACTGGATCAATGAGCGAACCGGACAAGAATACCCACTCTGAACTGGACGCGTTTTTCGACGCGGCTCGACGGGCGCAACCTGAGCCGGAAATCGGGTTAATGAACCGCATTCTTGTTGATGCGGCTGATGTTCTGGCGTCCCGGAGCCGAGCGCCGGTCGGAACAGCCGATGCCAGACCCGGGTTTTGGCGGACCCTGATGGAGACCCTTGGAGGTTGGCCTGGCATGTCGGCGCTTACCGCCTGTGCCTTTGCTGGATTGTGGATCGGCTTTATGACACCCGATGTTGTGAGCGGTTATTCCGGAGGGCTGATTGTTGGCAGCCAGACTGAAACCCTGGACTTCTCCGATTTGGACGGCCTAGAAGAACTGCTGACGGAGAGCTGATCATGGAGCAAAACCAGAATAAAACCCGAAGCAAGTGGATCAAGCCCGTGTTTATCGCCTCGCTGGCGGTCAATCTGGTGATTCTTGGCCTTATCATCGGGGCCGCCTTTGGCGATCATCACCGCCCGGGGCGTGGGCTGAAGGCCCCCCATGGGGTGCGGGCTTATGTTTCTGCGATGACCGAAGATCAGCGCGAGGAGTTCCATGAGAGAACCCAGACATCGCTTGCCGGTTCGCTCAAGACGTTACGCAAGCTCAGCAACCGCAATAAAATGGTGATCGCGGCAATTGAAGCGACTCCCTTTTCTGAAGACGCGCTGCGCAGCGCAATGGACCAGCAGGCAACCGACGTTTCTGTCATCATGTCTGGATTTCAGGAAGAGCTGATTGCAACTTTGTCGGCAATGAACGACGAGGAGCGCGCCGAATACGTCGCCCGCATGAAAGAGCAGCGAAAAAAACGCTGGAAGAAACGCAAGTAGGGCTTCAGAAGTTCGATCTGTCAGGCCGCTGCCGGAAGAAAAGTGACCAGGTTTCTGCCCCTGTTTTTGGATTGATAAAGCGCTTCGTCCGCGCGCTGGATTATTTCCGCTGACGTTTGAAAACCGACGGTAGCAAAGGCAACTCCTATGCTGATGGAAATCTCCAGTTTGCTTTGGGTGCCGTTAATCCGAAACGGGCGGGCCGCAATTTGGAGCCGCATGCGCTCGGCAATTCGTGAGGCTTGTCGCTCGGAGGTGTCCGTCAGAACAACCAGGAATTCTTCGCCTCCAATCCGCGCGATCAGGTCGGCGGATCGCAGCTTGTCGCTTAGCCGTCCGGCCGTTTCACAGATAACCAAGTCCCCAACCTGATGGCCAAGGGAATCATTGACGGCTTTAAAATTATCGAGGTCCAGCATCATCACCGCGATGGAGCGACGCTCGGCACGGCTTTCGCTCAATAATCTGTCCAGATAGTGCAAGGCGTAGCGTCTGTTGTGCAGCCCGGTCAGGGGATCGCAAAGCGCTTGCCTTAGACGATCGCTGACTTGCTTTTCGGCTTGTTGTTCCAACTGATGCAACCAACCAAGCCGCCGCAGACGGATCGCCAGTTCTGCAGGTGTGAAGGGACGGAGCAGGAAATCGTCGGCGCCCAGTTCCAGCGCGCGCGCGCCTCCGGTTTTCTTGCCGCCAGAACCCAGATAGAGAATTTTGGGTGGATTGCCCGATGGCATCTGATGTAGATCGCAAAGCCGTTGCAAAGCAGCGCGCTGGCCAACCTGCGCTTCGTCTATTAAAAGAACATCTGTCTTTTTATCGAAATTGCTGGACCAGATCAAATTCGGGAAATCATTGCCGAGTAACTCTTTGATCTCATGGGCGCATTCCAGTTTCACCAGCTTTGATGCTTCAGCACAGCCAATGGTCAGAGACGGTGTAAACTGCGGTGGATAAGTCAGGCAATCTTCGGCAAACCCCATATCGCTGTAGGTTCGCTGGCGGGTCCGGACCTCATCTATGATTTCTTTTTGGCGAATCAGCAATCCCAGCCTGCAGCGCAGCAAATCGGTGTCCGGAACTAGCGGTACAACCTCCTCAACACCGATGTTGAAAGCAGTGTTCCAGAACAAATCTTCAATCATCTGGCAGGTCAAAACAATGGGGATATGCGACAGAAAAGGATCGCGCTTTATTAACTTACATGTGGAAAAACCGCAGCTTTCCTCAACCTCGTAGCGCAGGATAATCGCGTCAGGTGGAGACTTTACCGACAATGCGCGGGCCGACGTGAGGTCACTGACGGCGTCAACACTATAGTAGTCCGAAACAAGCTGCGCTTTGAGGACAACCCTGCTTGTTATGATTGGGTCGACAATCAGAATGTGACCGGGCATCTGGTTGCTCCAGGAAAAGAACGGGTACTTGACGCCTGTTAGTGAAACGTAAACTTGTTAATGAAACCTTTCCGGTTTAGGGATAATTTTCGTGAAACTCCGGAGCAAAATGAAGCAGGAACAATCAGAGGCGGTGGCATTGCGGGCGATGGCCTGGCTTGTCGGGGATGACGAGAACCGCCGGGCGTTTCTTGCAGCAAGCGGGGCATCGGGCTCGGAACTGGCGGCCGGGGCAGAAGAACCTGATTTTTTGGCGTCGGTCCTTGAATATCTTTTGTCGGATGATGCCAGGGTGATGGCCTTTTGTGATGACGAGGGTCTGGCCTATGAAATACCGATGCAGGCGCTATCCGGCTTGCCGGGGCAAGACTTGCGGAATTGGACGTAGAGCGTTGCGCTCCGGATGCGGAAACTCATGAGATTGTTCAAACCCAATCCTGTTTGACTGATAGGCTCTTGGGCGGGCCCAGTTCCGTAGAATGTCGCAAACTGGCGATGCGGGGTATTTTCCTGTTTTGCTATGCCGCGACTTTGGCTAGGAAGGCCGGGGATATTAACCTTTGGGACAGACCATGACCTCTGAAATTAAGGGCGTGATTTTTGACAAGGACGGCACCCTGTTTGACTATCAGGAAACCTGGGTGGTCTGGTGTGAGCATGTTCTTGATGATCTGGCGGAATCGG
Organism: Paracoccaceae bacterium; assembly: GCA_024227475.1. Lineage (GTDB taxonomy): Bacteria > Pseudomonadota > Alphaproteobacteria > Rhodobacterales > Rhodobacteraceae > Amylibacter. The sequence continues at coordinate 19,950 of JAAEUI010000332.1, forward strand.
ATATTGCTCTTAAACAGAGGCTGGCCCTGGCAGTGGGATTTGATTTGCCGGGTCATCGCTTTGTTTCGGGTTCTCTGATCGTCAACGCATCTGCCGGAGAAGTGAATGCGGCCTGGGCTCGGGTATTGCCTGGGGTCAGTGCTGAGCAAGTCAATCTGGTGTCTGAAAAAAACCTGGTCAATTTGCCCTGCCGCCCGGTGTGCGATCTGCCGGACTTAATGGTTTCGCTGCGCGGTACCGGCCGCTTGCTCGGGCTGGCAACAAATGACTACGAAGCTGGTGCGGTGATGCAGCTCAACGATGCGGGCATTAGCGATCTATTTGATTTTGTTTGTGGATTTGATAGCGGACATGGGGTAAAGCCGGATCCCGGCATGATCCACGGGTTCTGTACCGCCACCGGACTTGAGCCCAGTCAAGTGGCGATGGTTGGTGACAGCACGCATGACCTTCAAGCTGGAAGGTTCGCAGGCGTTGGTCTTAACATTGGCGTTTTGTCGGGGCCGGCAAATGCCGCTGACCTGCAGGAGTTTGCGGATTTATTGGTGCCTGATATCTCGCATTTGCCGCAGGCGCTGCGCGGATAAGAAATTCCAGGTTCTTACCGGGCCATTTTAGGCCCTGATCGTTCTGCGGAAGGCTTCAATCCAAACTCTTGCTGGTACAGGCGCGACAGATGGGAGGGGGAGGGGAACCCGGTCATGAGGGCAATTTCAAGGATCGACAGATTGGTGTGCCACAGCAGTTGCCGGGCCCGTTCCAGCCGCAGTTTTCGATAAAACCTCGCCGGGGAGCGGGCGAGATGCCGCTGGCTCAGGCGCTCCAGGCTGCGCACGGTTTTTCCTGCCGCGGAGGCAACTTCGGGAATCGACAGCGGCGATTCCATGTTGACCATCATGACGGAAATTGCTCGTTGCAAAGAAGCGGGCAGGGTTTCCAGTTCGTCAAGGGAATATGGTCGCTGGCCAATATCTGCGCTGCGCACCCGGTCGATCTGATATTGGTTGCCGACCGCGTGGGCGACGGCGTGGCCGTGGTCCGAGGCAATGATATTAAGCGCCATATCCATGCTGGAAAGCCCCCCGGAACCGGACCAGCGATCCCGGTCCATGACATAGAGGTTTGAAGAAACGTCCAAATCGGGAAACTCTTCTTCGAATGCCGGGAGGTTTTCCCAGTGCAGGGTGAAGCGATAACCATCCAGAAACCCGGCGCGGGCGAGCATATAAGCGCCAGTACAGAGCGAGCCGAATATTTTGGAATTCCAGGCGATACGCTTCATCGCGGAATTCAGGGCGGCCCGGTAATCCGGGTTACACTCCATACCCGCGCAAACGAAAAAGTAGTCAAATTTCTCATTGGTTGAGCAGGGCAGTGTGGGCCGAGCCTCCATCCCATCTGAGGCGCTCACCGGCTTGTCGGAACAGGTAACAAAATCCCAAATGTAGGCCTTGTAGCCAAGTTCCCGGTTGGCGCTGCGCAATGGATTTACCATTGCGGCGATGCAGAGCATCGAAAAACCTTCGATCAACAGAAAACCGACGCGCGTTGTCGTTGGTTTTTTTGTCTGATTTTCATTCTGACGCTGGATCATTGATGTGATTCCGATGTGTAAGCCCCACCGGTCCGCAATAGCGGGGAATTATTTTGGAATGATGGCTGTTATCGTCATCTTATGTCGCAAATTGGCTGTTGAATACGACAATCTCACCGCAGGTTGGCCCCGTATGAACCCAAACCAAAGGGGATGGTTATGGCAGGCAGACGTGGGCGGGGCGGTGGACGCTCGGGCAATTCACGGCGGACGGCGGCAAAAGCAATAGAGCAAATGCCGTGGAAACAGCTAATCAACATTGATCAGCCAACAGAACCGCTGCGGCCTGAAGGCGTGGAAGCCATTCACAGCGGCGGGATGCGGATACTGGAAGAGATCGGTATTGAGTTTCTGCATCCTGAGGCAGTTGCGCTTCTGAAAGAAGCGGGCTGTAAGGTTCGGGGCGAAACCGTTTTTATGGACCGTAATTGGGTGATGGAAATGATTTCGCACTGCCCGTCGCAATTTACCATTACGCCGCGAAACCCAGACCGCAAAGTGGTGGTCGGTGGCAAGCATATGGCCTTTGTGAATGTATCGTCGCCACCAAACGCCATGTGTCTGGACAAAGGGCGACGGGTTGGGAATTTTCAGGATTTTCAGAATTTTATCAAGCTGACACAATACTTTAACTGCATTCACATCGCTGGCGGATATCCTGTTGAGCCGGTTGAAGTTCATGCATCTGTGCGGCATTTGGATTGTCTGTATGAAAAGCTGACCCTGACCGACAAGGCCTGCCATGCCTATTGCCTGGGCAAGGAGCGGGTTGAGGATGTGATGGAGATGGTGCGCGTCGCTGGCGGGCTGAGCGACGCGGAATTTGACTCAGCACCGCGTATGTACACAAACATCAATTCAACCTCGCCGCTGAAGCATGACTTTCCAATGCTGGACGGAGCCATGCGCATGGTGCGGCGGGGGCAGCCGGTGAGCGTGACGCCGTTTACGCTGGCTGGCGCCATGGCACCGGTGACCCTGCCCGGCGCAGTCGCGCAATCTGTAGCAGAGGGGCTGGCGGCGATTGCCCTGCTGCAATACATCAATCCCGGTGTGCCCTGCGTGTTGGGCTCGTTTACCTCCAACGTCGATATGAAAACCGGCGCGCCTGCGTTCGGGACGCCGGAATATGTGCGGGCGACGCAAATGTCGGGCCAAATGGCGCGGTTTTATGGCATTCCGCTAAGGGCTTCGAACGCCTGTGCCTCCAATGCGCCGGACGGCCAGGCGGTGTGGGAAAGCATGAATTCTCTGTGGGCCGCCGTGCAGGGCGGGGTCAATATGGTCTATCACTCGGCTGGCTGGCTGGAGGGCGGACTGATCGCCTCTTACGAAAAATTTGTGATGGATTGTGAGTTATTACAGCAGTTTCAGCGCTATATGGACCCGGTCCTGACGTCGACAGCGGAGGATGATATTGCCCTGGAGGCCATCCGAGAGGTTGGTTCAGGCGGGCATTTCTTCGGTGTTCAACATACGCAGGATCGTTACGAGAACGCGTTTTATTCGCCGTTCCTGTCGGACTGGAGCAACTACGAGGCCTGGGAGGCCGCTGGCAGCCAGTGGACGGCTGAGAGGGCCAACAAGATATGGAAAAACATTCTGAATGAATTTGAAGCGCCGCCGATGGACGTAGGCATCCGCGAGGAACTGCAGGCGTTTGTGGCCAAGCGAAAGGAAGAGGGCGGGGCTCCGACGGATTTTTGAGTGCTGCCTTATGTTGTAACGTTATCATCTGACTGGTTCGGGTGATATCGTGTTTTGTCCAGATTACCTGCATGAAGCGGGCAATGGCGTGGCCTGCGCGTCCTAAAACTCAAACCTTCCCTTCGCCTTCGTCGCAGCCTGTCCTTTCCCTGTTGTCTCGGGAGAATTCATGGGGACCAAGCGCATTTCACAGATCACGTCTATGCTGCCAAATCTGGTGGCGCGGGTAAGAGCACCTGTCAGCATGAAGATGCTGGTTGCCTTTCTTGGGGTTGCTCTGATGGTGATTGCCCTCGGTGTCCTCGGGTTGGTGACGCTCGGGGCTGCTAACCACCGGACGGCGCGACTGCTGGTCAATCAGGAGCGTTTCCCGGCTCTGTGATACAGCCAAACATGGCCAGACGCTCGTCAGCCCAGAGATTGCAGACAAAGCCGGGAGTCGTTTTGCACCGAAAAAAATGGGAGAATTCAACTTTAAAGGGTTTGCTGATCCCATTGAAGTGTTTGACATAAACTACAACTCGTAACTGCTCCCCGCAACTTTTTGCAGATCCAAATCTCTTTCATTCTTTGTCGGCAGAGAATATTCTCGATTAATA
>JAAEUI010000333.1 GCA_024227475.1 Paracoccaceae bacterium
AGGATTGGCTACTTCGATACAGGATCTGGGCCGCCCTGGATATTTCCACCTCGGTATACCAATCGGGGGCGCAATGGATCGTTTTGCACTTCAGGCGGCAAATCTTTTGGTTGGAAATGATCGCGGAGCGGCCGGGTTGGAAGCTGTGTTCATGGGGCCGGAAATTGAATTTACGAAAGACGCTTCTGTGGCGATTACCGGCGCAGAAATGCCGATCAAGGTGGACGGCGAGCCGCGCTCTACGTGGACCAGTTTCACCGTTAACGCGGGTCAGGTACTCAGTTTCGATTTCCTGAAAACAGGGGCGCGGATTTACATCGCGATATCGGGCGGCATTGACACGCCGACAGCCTTGGGGAGCCGCTCAACTTACCCAATCGGCGCATTGGGCGGGATAGAGGGACGGGCAATCGCTGCCGGCGATGAAATCCCCGTTGGTGAGGCTTCTCTGGTCGCTGAGGGTCGGTGCGTCGATGATGCGCTTCGTCGAACCCCAGGAAATCCTGCAGAACTGCGGGTTTTGCCCGGTCTCTATTGGTACCGTTTAACAGAAGAAGCCGGAATCAG
>JAAEUI010000334.1 GCA_024227475.1 Paracoccaceae bacterium
CAAAGGCATCGAGGTCGTCCACCTGCACCACGACGTGAGGAACCCCCGTGTTAGCGAAGTGATAGGCCAAGGCTTGGTCGTCCAGCCCGAGCGTTTGGTTCAGGCGAACATCAGTCGGGTCCGTCATGTGCAGCAGGACCTGGTTGCCGCGCACTTCGGCACCCAGGAGCCCGGCCACGGTCTCGATGGACATCGTCTCAGGGGCGGCACCAATCTCATGGGCCAGCCGGGCCACGCAGCGCGCTATGACTATGAGTACAAACGCAACGGTACCCGCAATATCTTCCTGTTCTGTGAGCCCCAAGCCGGGTGGCGCCATGTGGCGGTGACCCGGCAGCGCACCATGCAAGACTTTGCCCACCAGATGAAATGGTTGGTCGATGAACGCTACCCTGAGGCGGACATGATCCGCGTGGTCTTGGACACTCTCAATACCCATAAACCGGCCTCGCTCTATGCGACCTTTGCCCCGGCCGAAGCCCACCGGATCCGCCAGAAGTTGGAATTTCACTACACCCCCAAGCACGGCAGTTGGCTCAACATGGCTGAGATCGAATTCAGCGTCTTGGCCCGCCAGTGCTTGCACCGGCGCATCGCGACCGAAGCGAGGCTGAAACGGGAACTGGCTGCGGTGGAGGCCACCCGCAATGCGGCGCAAGCCACCATTCACTGGCAGTTTACCACGGCCGATGCTCGCGTGAAGTTGCACCGCCTCTACCCCTCAACTTCCCTCTGACTCAGTACTAGTCCTAAAATAAGCGAGTTGAAGATGATCGGTGATTTCCATGTAGGCGCAAGGCCCAAAGCGGGGCTGCCATGCCCCGCAACGGGTCTTTGCGGCCGGTTTTCTGTTCCGCGTAACCGTTATGGCCGTCATTGTGCCTTCGGGGGTTCAACCTCGATCAAAAGGCCACCGTTTTTGAGCAGGCCCGGTCATCTGTTTTCTTCCCGTTCCCCATTGTCTTGCGGCCCGACCCGCACTCCTTCAGGCGAACTTCGATCGCCTGATGAACTCCCGGGCCGAGAAGAAGTCCTTCAGCCACGCATTATAACCAAGCAACCGGTAGATGATCTTACCTCCCTGACGAACGATCCGGGCCGGCAACCAGATCATCGTATGCAAGAAGCGTCGGAACTCCATCCTCAGCAGTTCGACTTGTCGGTCTTTGCAGCGAACCATCATCGCGAACCATGCCTTCAGGTTCCACGCCAAGGCGGCCATCACCATGTAGGCCCAGTTGCTTACCAGATTGTCCACCGGCATTCGCAGTGCATTGACGCCGTTCTTCAACTGCTCGATGACATTCTCCTGATCGCAACGCCCGTTGGCCAGTTCCACGACCTCGGTGGCCGTCAGATCCTTGCGGGTAGTGATGTAGAAGAAATATCGAACATCCTCGAACAGTACCTGCTCGCCCTTCTCAATGCTCAGGTTCTTCCGCACCACAACCATGCGATACTCGCGACTACACTTTGTGGGCCGATACGGGAATTCGCTTACATGCTCGCTCTCCAGGCGAATGTTCTTGAACTCCCGCTGCCGCACGATCTGCTCTTTGACGTTGTTCGGCCGCCGTCGATCACGCGTCTTGACCTCGTAGGTCGGTTTGCGTTTCAGCACCACCCAGTCGGCCTCATCCTGCACCTCGGCTCGTTCAATGAAGCTCTTGCAGGCGTCCATGCCGAAAACAAAATCAACCCTCTCGGCCCATCGATCGAAGTTAACCGTCAGCGAGAAATCCGTATCCCCGCGCAGCGTGATCCAGCGCGCATGCGGCCCCACCAGTTCAATGGCTTTGTCAATCCACTCGGCCGCACCTTGATGACTGGGGACGTTGCCAGGACGGTTGACCATGTACAACACCTCCTTGGTATTGGCCAAACTGACGATCAACGGATGGTAGCCCCAGATACCCTTGTAGTTGATGTCCATTCCCTCCTTGCACTCGCCAAGGGTCCCGGCCATCGTCCCGTCGATGTCAATCAGTGCATCCTTCAGAAGCTTGCGCCCTCTTTTCTTCCATACCCGCTGCCGCGTGCGATTGAAACACTCCATCAACGCCTCAATGTCCCCCGGTTCAAACCGACGGGTGAAATCACCCGCCGTGGTCGGATCTGGAATCCGCTCGGCATCCAGCGCGCCCAGAAATACTTCATCATTGCGTCGAAGCTCGATGTCCTCCAGGCGCATGCCGCCCAACAGCACGTTGTAGGCAATGTTGAGCACGTGGTCCGATTCCCAATAGGGCACGTGAACCTTCAGCAGCGACACCTCCCTGTTGACCTCATCGGCAAACCCAAGCCGTTCCACCATCTGATGTATCGCCCCAATACCGCCGTAGCTGATCCCCTGACTCTTCTCGGCCATCTCATAGTGGATGTTGCTGGCCGTCATCATCGGCTTGGGCTGATCTTCGTACTGCTTGCGTGCCAGACGGCGCTCAATTCTTCGCTTGCGGTTGCGGATGATTTTCGGGTAGGATCGACTCACTTGAAATGCCCCCTTTCATTGGCTTGTGCGTTTTTGTCAATTCACACTTTAGCCAATATTGGCGGGCATTTCGAGTATCTACTCACCTCTTTCGTAAAGAAATCACGCTTGTATGAGG